>JAKONB010000505.1 GCA_022702195.1 Beijerinckiaceae bacterium
CGAACCGGCCCGAGCGGATGGCACGCGCCCGCGCCTGCCCGTCCTCCTGTGGCTCACCATCGCGGCGGCGGCGGCGATCCAGGCGAGCCATGCGGCGATCTACGCGTTCGGCAGCATCCACTGGAGCCTCCACGGCATCCCGGCCACCTGGATCGGAACCCTCTGGGCCATCGGCGTCGCCGCCGAGATCGTGCTGTTCGCCACGATCGGCCTGTGCCCGGCGCGCTGGCGCACGCCGTTCCGCCTGCTCGGCCTCGGCGCCGTCGCCGCCGCGATCCGGGCCATCGGCATGGCCCTGGTGGGAGACCGGCTCGGCCCGGTGATCGCGCTGCAGATGCTGCACGGCCTGACCTTCGGCGCGACCCAGCTCGGCGCCATGGCGGCGGTCTCGGCCTACGCCCCCGATGGCGCGCGCGGGCGGGCGCAGGGCACCCTGTCCTCCACCAACGCCCTCGCCTCGGCTGGTTCGACCCTGCTCTGCGGCCTCGCCTATCAGCAGGGCGGCGGCCCCCTCACCTTCGCGCTGATGGCGCCCCTCGCCGTCACCGGCCTGTGCCTGGCGGCACGCGCCGCGCGCCTCGCACGGCTGCAAGCCTTCACACCACCCCAATTCTCGGCCAGCACCGGGGCCGTGTCCGAGGGGTCGGACACGTTTCGGTAACCGTGATCTGCGTTGCTCGCGGGCGAACGGGAGTGACACGGCGTTGCGTTCGGTTGAGGCCAGCACACAGGCGGAGGTCGCCGACATCGCCATCCTAGGCGATGGCGGGCGCGTCGCGCTGTCGGGGCGCTGGACCGCCGATCAGGGTGCCGCCGTGGAGGCCGCCGCCGCCCGGATTCGCGGCGCCGGCCCGGAGACGCGCCTCGTCGTCGATCTCACCGCGGTGGTGCGCCTCGATACCCTCGGGGCCTGGGTCCTGGAGCGCACCCGCAGCGAGATCGAGGCCACCGGCGGACGCCTCGCCTATGCGGGCGCCCGGGCCGAGCACCGCATCCTCCTGGGCGAGGTCCGTCTGCCCGAGGCCGAGCCGCCGCCGCCCCGGCGCGGCCGTGCCCTCACGTTCCTCGACGATGTCGGCCGGCGCACCATGGGCGCCAAATCCGATTTCGTCACCGGTCTCGCCTTCTTCGGCGAGGTGGTAACCGCCTGCATTCGCGTGGCCCTGCGCCCTGGCACGTTCCGGGGCACCGCCCTCGTGAACCAGATCGAGCAGGTCGCCTTCCGGGGCGTGCCGATCATCGTGCTGATCTCGTTCCTGGTGGGCGGCATCGTCGCTCAGCAGGGCATCTTCCAGCTCCAGCGCTTCGGCGCCCAGAGCTTCGTCGTGAACCTCATCGGCCTGCTGATCCTGCGCGAGCTCGGGGTCCTGCTCACCTCGATCATGGTGGCGGGGCGCTCCGGCTCGGCCTTCACCGCCGAGATCGGGTCGATGCGGATGCGCGAGGAGGTGGACGCCCTGCGGGTGATGGGGCTCGACCCGATCGAGATCCTCATCGTGCCGCGCATCCTGGCGCTGGTGATCGGCCTGCCGATTCTCACCTTCCTGGCGTCGCTCGCCGCCCTGGCGGGGGGCGGCCTCACCGCTTCGCTCTACGGCGGCATGACGGTGGATGCGTTCCTCGCCCGGCTTCAGGCGGCGGTGTCCCTGCATCATGTGGCGGTGGGGCTGATCAAGGCGCCGTTCATGGCGCTCATCATCGGGATCATCGCCACGATCGAGGGGTTCGCCGTCGAAGGCTCGGCCGAATCCCTCGGCCGCCACGTCACCGCCTCAGTCGTCAAGTCTATCTTCATGGTGATCGTGCTTGATGGACTTTTCGCTGTCTTCTTCGCGGCTATCGATTTCTGAACCACGTGCAGCAGCAACCCAACCCCTCGCAGCGCTCGACCGCGAACGAGACGCCCCCCCCCGCGCGGGATGAATCCCGCGAGGCGATCATCCGCGTGCGCGACCTCGTGGTCGGGTTCGGCACCAAGACCGTGATGAAGGGCCTGAACCTCGACATCTACCGGGGCGAGATCCTGGGCTTCGTCGGCCCCTCCGGCCAGGGCAAGTCGGTCCTGACGCGGACGATCCTCGGCCTGGTGCCGAAGCGTTCGGGCTCCATCACGGTGTTCGGCGAGGACGTGGACGGGCTCAGCGTCACCCGGCGGCGGCAGATGGAGCAGCGCTGGGGCGTGCTGTTCCAGCAGGGCGCCCTATTCTCGGCGCTCACCGTCAAGCAGAACATCCAGATGCCGATGCGCGAGCATCTGAACCTGTCCGAGCGGCTGCTCGACGAGTTCGCCCGCCTCAAGATCGCGATGGTGGGCCTCAAGCCCGATGCCGCCGACAAGCTGCCCTCGGAGCTGTCCGGCGGCATGATCAAGCGCGCGGCGCTCGCCCGCTCGCTCGCCCTCGACCCCGAGATCCTGTTCCTCGACGAGCCGACCTCGGGCCTCGACCCGATCGGGGCCGGCGAGTTCGACGAGCTGGTGGCCACCCTGAAACAGACCCTCGGCCTGACGGTCTTCATGGTGACGCACGACCTCGATTCCCTCTACACCGCCTGCGACCGGATCGCGGCCCTCGGCGACGGCCAGATCATCGCCCAGGGGCCGATCGCCGACATGCTGGCGAGCGACCACCCTTGGCTGCGCTCGTATTTCCACGGCAAGCGCGCCCGCGCCATCGTGCCCGGAGGAGCTTCCCATGCGGCCTGAACGCACGATATCCGGCCCCGGTGCGGTGACGCACTGCGTGTTCGGTGTCCTCTCGGAGTATCGCTGATCCGATGGAGACCCGTGCGAACTACGCCCTCATCGGCGCTTTCACCCTCGCGGTGCTGGTGGCCGCCTTCGGCTTCGTGTTCTGGCTGCAGGGCGGCTCGCGCAGCCAGGTGCGGCAGGCCGTGCGCATCGTCTTCTCCGGCAGCGTCGGCGGTCTGGCGAAGGGCTCCACCGTGGCCTTCAACGGCATCAAGGTCGGCGAGGTCATGGATGTGCGCCTGCTGCCGCAGGATCCGCGTCGCGTCGTCGCCATCGTCGAG
>JAKONB010000518.1 GCA_022702195.1 Beijerinckiaceae bacterium
GGAGCAGCCCGGTAGCTCGTCAGGCTCATAACCTGAAGGTCACAGGTTCAAATCCTGTCCCCGCAACCAAACACACCACACCACCCAAAACCCCGCCCACAAGGCGGGGTTTTGGCGTTCAAGAGGGGCGCCCCTTACGCCTCCACGTGGATGCAGCGACCCTTCCTCCCTTCCCGAGGGGAGGGGGGGCACGGTCTTCGGACAACCTCTTGTGCTCTGCCATTTCAAGCCCGTGATGCTGAGCTTGGGATCCAACGGCAATCCGACACGCGGCGATGCCGCTCTACTTATCCGACAGGGGAGGGAGCCGATCGTGACCATCCGGTTCGCCGCCGGACATCACCATGGCGCAGTTGCGGACGGCCGATGGAGTGTCTCGAGACGCGACAGATGTGACTCTTCCACCGACCGCTCATCCGAACGCCGATCGATCCGTTCCGAAGGGTGGAATTCGCCCTTACGCGCGAGCCGAACGAAGCCTGAACGAATCCAGCCCTTGGTCGCGCGAGCAGTAGGGGATCAAAAGCCTTCGCCCGTGAGGACGATCGCTTCCCTTGCGGCACCTGGCCCGCGCCGCACCGTCCCACATCCCGGGATGTGCACTTCGCGCGAGCAGACCATCCGCGTGAGCCCCGTCTTCCTACGGGCGTCCGTTGGCAATCGCGGCTGCTCCTTGCCAAGTCCACCGGCTGCGCTCTGCCTTGGCTGCACGGGTCCGGTCCGGACATCTCCCCGTTCCCTGACCCCGGACGCGACGTTTCCCGCCCGGGGTCGTCTTCCGTCATGCGTGTGACGGCGTCGCGTGTGGGTCGTGCCTGTCTGGACTCGTATCGTGCGGGTCCTTGCCGCGCTTCTTCGCCACCCAGATCAGGATGTTCCGAATCATCACGTAGAAGACCGGGGTCAGGAACAGGCCGAACACCGTCGCGCCGATCATGCCGAAACACACGGCAGTGCCGAGGGCCTGACGCATCTCGGCGCCTGGACCCGTGGCGATCACCAGCGGCACCGTGCCGAGGATGAACGCGAAGGCGGTCATCAGGATCGGGCGCAGACGCAGGCGGCACGCCTCGATGGCGGCGACCACAGGCCCCTTCTTCTCGGTTTCCTCGAGCTGGTGGGCGAACTCGACGATCAGAATCGCGTTCTTCGCCGCTAGACCGATGAGCACGATGAGTCCGATCTGGGTCAGGATGTTGTTGTCCTGCCCCCGAACCTGGACCGCCGCCAGGGCCGCCAGCACGCCGGTGGGCACGACCAGAATGATGGCGAGGGGCAGCGCCCAGGATTCGTACTGAGCCGCGAGCACCAGGAAGACCAGCAGCACGCCCAGCGCGAACACGTAGATCGCGGTGTTGCCGGTGGCCTTCTGCTGGAACGCGATCTCGGTCCAGTCATAGGCGTACCCCTCGGGCAGCGTATCGGTGGCGATCTTCTCCATCGCGGTGAGCGCCTGGCCGGTGGAGATGCCAGGCTTGGCGACACCCTGCACCGGCACTGAGTAGAACAGGTTGAAGCGCTGCACGATCTGCGGACCCGACACCGTCCGGACGGTGGCGAGTGTCCCCATCGGGACCAGGGCGCCGGTGGAGGAGCGGACCTTGATCTGCGAGATATCCTGGATCGAGGTCCGGAACGCCGCGTCGCCCTGCATGCGCACCTGATAGATACGGCCCAGGGTGTTGAAATCGTTCACGTAGGTGCCGCCGAGCTCCGCCTGCACCGAGGCGAAGACATTGGCCAGCGGCACGTTCAGCATCCGCGCCACGGTGCGGTCGATGTCGAGGTAATATTGCGGCGTGTCGTTGCCGAAGGTCGTGAACACCCGCTGCACGTCGTTGCTCTGGTTCGCCTTGCCCAGCACCTCGCCCACGGCGGCCAGCAGCGGACCGATGGCCGAGGATTGGCGACTCTCGATCTGCATCTTGAAGCCGCCACCACTGCCGAGGCCGCGCACGGGCGGCGGCGGAATCACGATGACCCGCGCCTCCTGGATGTTCGCCGTGGCCTTGAGGACGTCGGCGGTGATCACCGCCGCGCTGCGGCCCGCCGCGGCCCGCTCCTTGGCACCCGACATGGTGATGAACATCACCGCCGCGTTGGTGCTGTTGGTGAAGGTCGCGCCGTCGAAGCCGGCGATGATGACCGTGTTGGTGACGCCGTCGACCTTGCGCGCCTCGGCCGCCGCCCGGTTGATCACCTCGGTCGTCCGGTCGAGGGAGGCGCCGGAGGGAAGCTGGACGACGCCGATAAGGTAGCCCTGATCCTGGTCGGGAATGAAGCCCGTGGGCGTCGTCTGCGCCAGATGCAGCGTCGCGGCGATGAGCAGGCCGTAGACGATCATCGTTCCGATGATTCCGACGGCATAGCCGGTCAGGGCGCCGACGATGCGGGCATAGCCGTTGGACAGCTTGTCGAACCCGCGGTTGAACAGGCTCGCGAGCCAGTTCACGAACCGGGTCAGGAAGAATTTCGGCTTGGCATGGGCATGGTGCGGCTTGAGCAGCAGCTTACACAGGGCCGGCGACAAGGTCAGGGAGTTGAAGGCCGAGATGATCGTCGAGGCGGCGATGGTCAGGGCGAACTGCTTGTAGAACTGGCCCGTGATTCCGGGAATGAAGGCGGTGGGGATGAACACCGCCGACAGCACGAGGGCAATGGCGATCACGGCGCCGCCGACCTCGTCCATGGTCTTGTGGGCCGCATCGCCCGGCGACATGCCCTCGGCCATGTTGCGCTCGACATTCTCCACCACCACGATGGCGTCATCGACCACGATGCCGATGGCCAGCACCAGACCGAATAGAGTCAGGTTGTTGAGCGAGAAACCGAAGGCAGACATCGCCGCGAAGGTGCCGATGAGCGAGACCGGGATCGCGATCACCGGGATCAGGGCCGTGCGCCAGCTCTGCAGGAACACGATGACCACGATGACCACGAGGCCCACCGCCTCGAACAGGGTCTTGTAGACCTCCTGGATCGATTCCTCGATGAACTCGGTGGGGTTGTAGGCGATGCGGTACTCGACGTCCGGCGGGAAGTTCTTCTTGAGGTTGTCCATCACCGCGCGCACGGAGGCCGCCGCGTCGAGGGCGTTGGTGCCGGGGCGCTGGAAGGCGCCGATACCCACCGCCGGGGTGGCGTTCAGGAACGAGTTGGTGGTGTAGTCCTTCTGGCCCATCTCGACCCGGGCCACGTCCTTCACCCGCACCAGGCGCCCGTCGGACGCCTTGATGATGACGTCGGCGAATTCCTCCGGCGACTGGAAGCGGCCCTGCGACTGCACCACGAGCTGGAACGCCTGGCCCGTCGCGGCGGGGGGCGAATTGAGCGCGCCGGCCGCCACCTGGACGTTCTGTTCGGAGAGCGCCGTGGCAACGTCGGTCGTGGTCAGGCCATAGGCCGCGAGCTTGTTCGGATCGAGCCAGATCCGCTCTGCATATTCGTTACCACCGAAGATGGTGATGTCGCCAACGCCGTCGAGGCGCAGCAGCTCGTCGCGAATATTCAGATAGATGTAGTTGGCGAGGTAGTTCTGGTCGTAGGTGCGGTTCGGCGAGAGCAGGTGCACCACCAGCATCAGGTCGGGCGAGGCCTTGCGCACCGTGACGCCGAGGTTGCGCACGTCCGGCGGCAGACGCGGCTGCGCCACCGACAGGCGGTTCTGAACCAGCACGTTGGCGATATCGAGGTTGGTG
>JAKONB010000539.1 GCA_022702195.1 Beijerinckiaceae bacterium
GACGACTTCCGCGCTTTCCTCGGAAAGACGGGCGATGGCGACCTGCTGCGCGGCGACGGTGCCGGTGGCGGTGTCGAATCTCCAGACCGCCGAGCCGCTTCCCGCGTCGAAAAGGGCTGCCAGCGGCACCTCGACCGCCGCAGCCCACCCGGCCTCGGTGTCCTTGAGCCGAAGCGTCACAGTCGCGCCGAGCGGCGCGTCCTCGCCGCCGCCCGAGAGGATGTAGCGTGCCCGGTAGGTCCGGGTGGCCGGATCGGCGGTGGCCGACAATTCGCGCAGCCGTGCCGGGTACGTCGCCTCGCCCTCGGCGTAGAGCGTCGCCGAGGCCGCGCCCTTCGCAAGGCGCCGGCTCGCCTCGGGCAGGAAGACCTCCGCCTCGCGGGATCCGTCCCGGGCGAGCTTCACCACGGTCTGCCCGGCGGCGACCACCTGCCCGGGCTCGGACGGCACCTCCATCACCACGCCGTCGGCGTCGGCCTGGAGCTCGGAATAGCCGGCCTGGTTGGAGATCTGGCTCGCCTGGGCCTCGGCGTTGGCGAACTGGGCGATGGCCGCATCGGCCGCGGCCTTGTTCTGGTCGTAGGTCTGCTTCGAGGTCCAGCCGTCCCCGACGAGCTTGCGGCTACGCTCCTCGTCCGCCTTGGTCCTGATCATCTGCGCGCGGGCGGCCTCGACGGAGGCCTGGGCCGCGGTGAAGGCCAGGGTGAAGTCGGTCCGATCGAGGCGCATCAGCGGCTGGCCGCGCTTCACCCGGTCGCCTGGATCGACGAGGCGCTCGAAGATCTTGCCCCCGACCCGGAAGCCGAGGTTGCTCTCCGTGCGGGCCCGGATGACCCCGGTGTAGCGCGAGACCCCTCCCGTCCCTGGAGCGACCTCGACGGTCTGGACCAGCGGCGGCTCCGGAGTCACCGCGGTCTCGGCCGGCGAGCATCCGGCAAGGGCCAATCCGGCGAGCCCGACCAACCATCTCGCATCCATCGCCTAGCTCCTCGCGACCCGTCCACGGGCGTATAAAAATTATAATCGTCATTTATTATGGGTAGGGTGACGGCGTCAATGGCCCTGCAGGCGCAGGGGTGAGTGATTTCACACGCTGCCTATTAAAGCTAGGCTGAGAGGAGTCGGTTGGGTGACGTTGCTCGACAGCGTTGACATAAAAAATTACAAATATAATTTATTTTATGACTGGGATCGCGATGCCATCCCCGAGTCCGCCCCCAGCCTGCTATTGCTCAGGGACCCGATCGCCATGACCACGCCATCCGCCGACAAAGACGCCGAAGACTACGCGCGCGGCTGGCTTCCCTCCGGCGAAATCGCCTACGTCACCCTGAGCGACGGGACCCGCATCCGGTACGTTCGGGCGGGTCATGGGCGGGCTCTCGTGCTGACCCACACCGTGCGCACGCAGCTCGACCTGTTCCAGCGCGTGATCCCGCTGCTGTCGCCACACTTCACCGTCTACGCGCTCGACCTGCCGGGCTTCGGCTGGTCGGACCTGAAGCCGGGACGCCCCAAGGACGAGCCCACCCTCCGCGCAGCCCTGCGGGACTTCATCACCGCGCTTGGGATCGAGCGGCCGATTCTGGCTGGCGAGTCGATTGGGGCGACCCTCTCGCTCTCGCTCGCCGCGGAACTCGGCGACACGGTCGAGCGGGTCTTCGCCTTCAACACCTACGACTACCTGCCGGGCCTGAGCGGTCGAACCTCCTCGCCGCGATCATCATCAAGAGCGTGCGTGCGCCGGTCGTCGGTCCGGTCTTCGCAGCGCTGGAGAACCGGGCCATCACCGGCGGCATCATGCGCGGAGGCTTTTCCGACCCGCGACGCCTGCCTTCGGACCTCCTAGACGAGTATGCCCGGGTCGGCGCGCGCCGGCTACAGCACAGCGTCGCGGAGGCTCCTCAGATCCCTCAAGAGCTTCGTGGCCGCCCGTGCCCGCTATCGCGCCATCTCGGTGCCCGTCACGCTCGTCTGGGGCGACAAGGATTGGTCGACGCTCCGGGATCGCGCTGGCGTCGAGAGCGCCGTGTCGTCGCCGACCGTCCTCACCCTCGAACGGACGGGTCACTTCAGCGCCCTGGAGCGCCCCCAGGCCTGGGCCGACATCATCCTCGCCGCGACGGCGACAACGAAGGTCTTGGCCGTTCGCTGATGTCCTGCGGTCTTCGCAACCAGGAACCCGCGTCGGCCGGAGACACGGCAAGGACGGGTGCTCACGACCGGCGACGCATCCCGTTGAATGGAAGAACGAAAGAGGTGACCCCATCCCCGAGCAGATCACCTCGACCTAGGTCACGATCGAGCACCTGACGCTCCGCTCGCCCAAGTCCTTCGAGGCGGTACGGTCGGCTCTGGAGGCTTCGATGCCCCCCCTCGACAACGGCCGGTCCCCTGAGATGGTCCTCCCTGAGGTATGGCGTCGGGCCACGTGATGGATGGCTTCATGGCCACCGAGCCATCCTGAGCGGGGCAGGGAAAGGGCAAGTCGGCGGGGCCGGCCCCGGTCGGCTCAGGAGAGGTGGCCGACGCCGTCGCGATTCTGGACGGTGCCGGTGGTGTACGCGTGCGTCATCAGCGCGGGGGCCGCCTCGGTGGTGTCCTCCCGCTGTTCGACGGGGTGGCCTGGACGACGCGCACGACGCTTCACGTCGGAGCCAGGCCGAGTCAGGGTCGGTGTCGGCGGCCAATTCCCCAAGGAACGCCATGGTCCGGCGGTGGAGCGCCGCGCACGGCCCGATAGTCCCGCCGCCAACCGTCCTCCTACCAAGGACCGGCCGCCTGGCGCTGCCGGAGCGCGAGTTCGTCTTTGCTCGGGGGGTTGGTGGCGAAACTGCCGGTCTGGACCTCACCATCCCGGGCGAACGCTGCGAAGTGGACGCCTTGCGGCGAGTGTGCCTGCTCGATCAGCGTCCATGAACGGGCCGTCGACGGATGGTCCGCATACCAGCGTTTGCCGCGACCGAGCATGACCGGAAAGGTAATTAGAACGAGCTGGTCGATAAGGCCCACCGGAAGCAGTTCCGGGTAGAGCATGCTGCTGCCCTGGATCAGGAGGTCTGGACCGTCGCTTTCCTTCAGGCGGGTGATCGCCGCGACGGGGTCGCCGATGAGACGCCGGCTGTTGTTCCAGCCGAGCGTACGGTCCGACGACGTCACGACATGCTTGCGCACGGCATTGAACGTCGCCCCGATCGGCTGATCGTCGTTATGCGGCCAGTAGGCGGCGAAGATCTCGTAGGTTCGCCGACCGAGCAGCAGCTCGGCGTCCCCCCGAGCAGCTTGCCCATTGGCCCGTCGAGCGAATCGTCGAAGAACGGGAAGGTCCAGCCGCCGTGCGTGAACCCGGTCCGATCCTCCTCCGGACCACCCGGTGCCTGGATTACGCCGTCGAGCGACTGGAAGAGGGAGCCGGTGATCTTACGCATCGGCGGAGCCTCCTCGGACGGCGGCCTCGATCCGGGCGATGTCGATCCTGCGCATGGTCATCATCGCCTCGAACGCGCGCCGCGCCGCGGCCCTGTCGGGATCGCTGTTGGCACGCAGGAGCGCGCGGGGGGTGATCTGCCAGGAGAAACCCCAGCGGTCCGTGCACCAGCCGCATTGGCTTTCGGCTCCGCCGTTGCCCACGATGGCGTCCCAGTAACGGTCCGTCTCTGTCTGATCCTCGGTCAGCACCATGAAGCTGACCGCCTGATTGGCCTTGAAGGCGGGGCCACCGTTCAGGCCGACGAACGCGCGGCCGAGGACGGTGAACGCGACCGTCAGCTCCGCGCCCTCGGATCCGCCAGGGAAATCCGATGGGGCGTTCATGGGGGCGCCGACGCGGCTATCCGGAAAGATGCTGGCATAGAACTCCGCTGCCTTGCGGACCTCGCCATGGTCGAACCACAAGCAGGTCGTCAGCTTCTCGTTCGTCATCACCGGTCTCCCGTCATGCCGCCTGACGCGGACCGACGAGGCCGATCCGGTTGCCCGCCGGATCGGCGACGTTGGTCGAGTAGCTTCCCCCGGGGATGGGATCGGGTCCCTGCAGCACGGTGCCGCCGTATGTCTGAACGGAAGCGACCGCGGCGTCGATGTCGGCCACGTGGACGTACCAGTTCCAACGCGCCGGCGCGCCGGTCGCCGTGCTCGACATCACGGCGCCGGGTCGGAGGTCGCCCCGCCCGATGAAGGCGTACTCGCCCATTCCGCCCATTGGCATGGCCCCGAGCTTTTCCCAGCCGAACAGCCCCCCGTAGAACGCGAAGGCCGCCTCGGGATCGGGAGTGGCGAGCTCGATCCACACGCCCTGTCCGAGGGTTCGCTCCGTCCCGAGGGGGATGGGTCCGAAGGCCCGGCTCTCACTGGGTCTGGCAGCATTCATCACGGCGAAGATCACGCCCTGCGGATCGCGCACCATCGCGAAGCGGCCGACATGGGGAATGTCGACCGGTCCGAACGGGATCTGCCCGCCGAGATCGACGGCGCGGGAGGCCGTGGCATCGACATCGCCGGCCGCGAGGTAGACCGCCCAGCCGGGAAAGCCGGGGGCCTCGGGTATCGACCGCCGGATCCCGGCCACGGGCTTTCCGTCAGCCTCCGCGATCCGGTAGCCACCATGCTCCGGCATCGTCGAGGGTGCGATGTGCCAAGCGGCCACCGCCTCGTAGAAGGCCTGTGCGGCGTCCTGGTCGGCTGCGTTCAGCTCGAACCAGATGGGTGTACCCTCGGCAGGTGGCATCGCGCTCCCCCGTAACACACTGCGCTTCGGCCGTTTCCTGGCACCCGGTTCGGCCTCGCTTTGCCCAGGCTGGCATCATCGGTTAAGCAAAGCAACCATGAAGTTAGAAAAAATAACCTCTAAGATCACGGCGACCCGGGAGCGACGGTACGATGACGCCTGCGGCACGGCCCTCGCCCTCGAGTTCATCGGCGAGCGCTGGTCGTTGCTGATCATGCGCGAGCTGGTCTTCGGACCCCGGCGCTTCGGAGAGATCCGGGCGAACCTTCCGGGCATCAGCGCCAACGTCCTGACACAGCGCCTGGACACCCTGGATGAGGTGGGCATCGTCCGGCGCTACCGATTGCCGTCACCGGCCAATGTGCAGGTCTACGACCTCACGGAGTGGGGCCGCGAGGCCGCTCCGCTGATGCGCGACATGGGACGCTGGGCCGCCCGCTCGCCGCGACACGATCCGAGCCTGTTCATGTCGGCGGCCTCGGCGATGATGTCGCTCCAAGCCCTGCTCGACCGCACGCGGGCGATGGCATTGCCCGTTTCGGTGGTCTTCCACTTCCCCGACGAGGACTTCGTCGCGACGGTGACCGGTGGTGAGATCCTCGTGGGCCGAGGCATCACGGAGGCCCCCGACCTCGCCTTCACCGGCGACACGATGGCGATGCGCCGCACGATCTACGGCAAGGCGTCCCTGGCCAGAGACGGAGCGGGCGGCACGCTCGCTTATGCGGGTGACGCCGATCTGGCGCGGTCCTTCATCGACCTCTTCAGCCTGCCCGCCAGAACCGCCTGAGGAGCGCGCGCGATGGGACGCGGTACCGAGACGCTCATCTGGCCACAATGGTCTCCCCGCGGCGCGCGCGCTCGCGCTGCACGATCGGCAGGTCGAGCGACGGCGGCTCTGACCCGCCCAGTCAGGTCGGGATGGCGTGCGCCTGAGCGCGGTGGTGGGTCTGGTGGTTGACGAGATGTGCCAGCGCCTCCGAGCGTGGTCGGCGCTGCGGCATGATGCCCGTCGTCGCGTCGTCGAAGCTCGCCGCCAACTCCTCGGATGAGAGGCTGGCGACATAGGCGTCCAAACGCGCGTCCTCGGTCATGCGCGCCTGCCGCAGCGCGTCGATGCGAGGGAGCCGGAACCGGTGACGGACGGGCATGGCACCGGCGTGCTCATGGTCGCGGATAGAGCCGAGGAGGCGCTGGCGGACCCGCAAGGAATGCCGACCGCTTCGATGCGGTGTTCTCGGACGTGGTGCTGCCGGCCGAGGGCGGCATCGACCTCGCGCCCTGCATCCGCCCGGTGCACCACGACCTGCCGATGCTGCCGGCCTCGGGCCATAGCCACGTACGGGCCGGGAACGGGACCTCCGGCTTCGCGCTCCCGAACGAGCCCGACCCGGTCGAGTAGTTCTCGGGCCTGCTGCGAAAGGTCGCAACTGCGCAGCGTCGCAGGCGCATCCTGAGCAGGTAAGGCGACGTACGGCCAAGCCAGGAGCAGCGGTGTGAAAGCCAGGGGGCTCGGTGTGAAAGACGAATCGGGAGCGCGTGGCGGGTCGTGGAATCAACGGTGGTTTCGGGAGGCGGGGTTTGATGTCGGGACAAGCCATGGGTTGGCCTCCGCAATCCTGCACAGACGCGAGCGGGCTCCCGCCGGACATCCTTCACCGGTCCGTCTTCGAGAGCGCCGTCGATTTCGCCATGGTCGCCACCGGCCTTGACGGTCGGGTCGTCGCCTGGAACGTCGGGGCCGAGCGCGTGCTCGGCTGGTCTGCATCGGAGATGGAGGGGGAGGCGGTCGACCGGTTCTTCACGCCCGAGGACCGTGCCGAGGGACGCCCGGCCGTCGAGATGAGTCTTGCGCTGGCGGAGGGGCGTGCCGCCGACGAGCGCTGGCACATACGCAAGGACGGCAGCAGGTTCTGGGCGAGTGGCGAAACGATGCCGCTCCGGGACACCTCCGGCGCGCATATCGGCTTCCTCAAGATCCTTCGCGACAGGACCGAGGCGCGCGAGGCCGGGGAAGCGTTGCGGGAAGCCGAGATACGGCGGGCCACCCTGCTGGAGCTGACCGACAGGCTGCGTGACATCCGCGATCCGGCCGACCTGAGCCACGCGGGCTGCGAGGTCCTGGGGACAGCCCTGGGGGTGAGCCGGGTCGGTTACGGCATCATCGACAAAGCCTCGGAAACCATCACCATCGAGCGGGACTGGAACGCACCCGGCATCGAGAGCCTGGCCGGCGTGCTGCAATTTCGCGATTACGGGTCGTACATCGACGACCTGAAGCGCGGCGAGACCG
>JAKONB010000001.1 GCA_022702195.1 Beijerinckiaceae bacterium
CCTTCGTCCGTCGCTGAGCAGCCGGAGGCCGGCCGCAATGGCCTATCGGCGCGGCACGCTCACGGTGACGATCCGCGCCGTACCGCCCGGCCGAGGCGCTTCCCGCCAAGCTCCATCCCGCCAAGCCCCGTCCCGCCAAGCCCCGTCCCGCCCCCGCGACAGGATGCGGGACCGCGCCGACGCTCCTCGGCGGAGGGTCGGGCGGGGCGCGTCGATCACGATGAGCGTGGGGGTGCCGGCCGGTGCCTGGCGGATGCCCGAGACGGTGGGAATGCCGTAGGTCCCGTAGCCCCACGCGCTCGGCACCAGTTCGGTGGGACGGGGGAACCGGGTCAGCGGCGCGCCGACGTAGCCGCCCTGGATGAGCGGCCCCGCGTAGCTGGCCTCCGCCGAGAGACCCGGCGGCGGGCCGTACCCGCCATCATATCCACCATAACCCTGCGCGCGAGCGCCCGTGGCCGCGAGGCTGATTGCAGCGGCGCAGAGGATGGTCTTGAGGGGCAACGTCATCCGGCACGACACTCCTGTTGAATTCCCTCAGGATTCCGACAGGAAAACCGGTCCGGCCGGTGGGCGTTCCGAACCACGCCCCGGCCGACCGGGAGGAAGAGTGCGGATACGGTGTCCGTTCGCTCCGAGCGGTCTCTCGTGATCGCGGGTCTCTCCTCACGAAACGAAGGGACAGGTTCGGTGTGCGACCTCCTCGGGGGGTGGGAAGGCCCCCATCCCGACATGCTCCCATCTGCGCCACCGGATTCGCCCGGGAAGATGCGTGCCGTCAAAGCCTCAACGGCAGGTGGTGACCCGACGCACGATCCAGCCCTCGCCATCGACCCAGAGACGGCGGCGCGAGCGGCTGCACGTGGTCGTATCTTCGTCGGTCTCGGTGACGGCGGCCACGGGGGTGATCGAACGGCCCATCGCGGTCCGGGCCGGCTCCTGGGCCGCGGCCGGCGCGGCGAGGGCGAGGCTGGCACCGCAGAGGGAAAGTCCGGCACCGCCGAGGAGAAGGGCGCCCGCCATCGCAGCCGCCCGGATCTGTCCGCTCATCATCGCCCGAAATCCCGTCCGCGCGCCCCGTGGAGGCGGCTTCGACCTGTCACCGTGGGGCCAGCGGCCAAGCTGTCCCTGTCATGCGGTTAAGTCGCGGCTGGGCGAAACGGTTGCAGCCGGGCGGGCTTGCGACGGCGAAAAAACTTAAGACACGGTGAACGACATCAGGGTGTGGCGGTGACGGTGATCATCGGCAGCGTCACCGTGAGGGGCGCCTGCGCCAGGGCGGTGCGATCCCGCCCCGCCGGTCCGGTCAGCACGCCCCCGGACAGGGCCAGGGCGCCGAGCCCCAGGAGCAGCGTGAAGGCGAGCAACGACGTCTCGATGCCGCGATAGAACCTATCCATCCGTCGTCCTCCCAACTCCCGCGCCGAGGATCCGCCTGGATCGGTAAGCGAATCGTAACCGGCGGCGACCGCGGTCCGGGTCGGCCCGTCGCCATGCTTTTGCCGTGGAAACCCTGGCAAGCCTGTCGCGCCGCGCCCGAGGGGGGCGGGTTGAGCCGAAAGGCACAGGGAGACGATACCGCATGGGCCAGATCTCGGAGCCGTCCTCCATCGCGGACCCGTCTTCCAAGCGTCGCCCCTCGCGCACCGGCCTGTTCCTCCCCTACATCCTCCTCGCCCTGGTGATCGCCGCCTGGTCGGCGGGCTGGTTCTGGGTGCGTGGCAAGGTCGCGGCGGAGATGGATGGCTGGATCGCCCGCGAGGCGGCGGCCGGCCGGACCTGGACCTGCGCCGACCGCACCATCACGGGTTTCCCGTTCCGGATCGAGCTGCGCTGCGCCAGCCTCGCCTTCGCCCGCGCCGACAGCCGCTTCACCCTCGGGCCGATCACCGTGGTGGTGCAGGTCTACCAGCCGCGCCAGGGCATCCTGGAGGCGGCGGGGCCGTTCCACGTGGAGCAGGGCGACCTCACCGGGGACGTGACCTGGACGGGGCTGGAGGGGAGCTTCCACGGCGCCTCGGACGGTTTCGTCCGCGCCTCCCTGGTGGCGGACGGGATCGCGGGCCGCGTCGCCGGAGCCGCCCCCGACCCGGTGGATTTCTCCGCCGGACACCTCGAGTTCCACGCCCGGCCGACGCCGGGGCGCTTTGCCAGCGACGGCGCCGTCGATGCGAGCCTGCGGGTGAGCCGGGCCACGGTGCCGGTGGCCGACGCCCTGTTGGGCAATGCCGATCCGGCCGACCTCGCCCTCGACGCCACCATCAATCAAGCCGCGACCCTGCGCACCGGCACGGTGGCGCGCGAACTCGACGCCTGGCGCCGGGCCGGCGGCAGCCTCGATGTCGCGCTGCTCTCGGTGGCCAAGGGCGATCGCCGGCTCCAGGCCAGCGGGCAGATTGATCTCGACACGGCGCACCGGCCGCAGGGACTGATCACGCTGCGCGCCGCAGGCCTCGAATCCCTCATCGCCCAGGTGATGGGCCAGCGCTTCGGGGCCGAGCGCGGCGCGCTGATCGGCAACCTCGTCGGCCAGTTCCTCGGCGGCGGACGGCGTCAGGCCGCCAATCCGTCCCCCGAGGCCGGAGCCCCCGGCGATGCGCCCCTCAAGCCCCTGCCGCCCCTGCGGCTGACGGAGGGACGGCTGATGCTCGGACCCTTCCCGATCCCCAACGTGCAGGTGCCGCCGCTGTACTGAATCTCTCTCACGGAACGCCCGCTGCGCGGTCCTGCTTTCAGCACGAAACGGCGGCGACCGGGCGTTGCGTGAGGCACTCTGAGACGATCCCGGCTCGATCTGAGGAGAGTCCGGAACGGACCTCATCTCCTGTGGGCGCCGATGGTCGCGGAGCGACCGGGGGAGGGGCGGCGCGACCACCGGCCTCGGGCCGCCCCGCGAGAACATCGTCCGCGCGGGTCTGCACGCTCCTGCGCGGCGAGGGGCCGTGTGTCGCGTCAGCCCAGCACCACCACCCGGCTGCCGATCTCCACGCGACCGTAGAGGTCGATCACGTCCTGGTTGATCATCCGGATGCAGCCGGACGAGACGCTCTTGCCGATCGAATCCGGCTCCAAAGTCCCGTGGATGCGGTAGAGCGTGTCCTTGTTGTCCTGCCAGAGGTAATGGGCGCGGGCCCCCAGCGGGTTGCTGGAACCACCGGGCACGCCGAGGCCGCTGCGCAATTGCGACACCGAGCGGGCGAGCTTCGGGGTGCGGGCGATCATCTCCTTGGGGGGATACCAATCGGGCCACATCTGCTTGGAATTCACGGTCGAGACCCCCGACCAGGAAAAGCCCTGCTTGCCGACGCCGACGCCGTAGCGGCGGGCCCGGCCGCCCGCCTGGACCAGGGTGAGCTGGTGCGCGCGCGGATCGACCAGGATCGTGCCCGGGGGCTCGTGGCCGGTATAGGCCACGTCCTGGCGCAGATAGGCCGGGTTCATCCGCTTGAAGTTGAAGGCATGGACCGGGAACGGCTCGTCGGTCACGGCCGCGTAGGCGCGGGTCCAATCGATCGGGCCGTTATCCACCGGCTTGGCGGCGGCCTGGGTGCCCTGCTGCGTCCCCTGGGCGGGGGAGGGCGGCGGCACCTGTTGCGGGGCGTAGGGGTCGTCGTACTCGTCCAGGCGCGCGCCGCCGCGGCGGCCGCGCGAGGAGGCCACCGGCTCCCGGTAGGGCTCGTAGCGTCCGCCCCGGCGGCGGTAGAGCCGGCCGTCCTCGTCGCGGTAGAGGCGCTCGTCGTCATAGGGCAAGCCCCTGTCGATGCCGCCATCGATCCCGTCGTCGAACGGACCGCGCCCCTGCGCCAGGGCGGACCCCAAGGGAGACAGCAGGGCCAAGCTGGTCGTCGCGCCGGTGAGCAGCGTGCGGCGGGTCGGTCTGGACATGGGACGGCTCGACTAGATCGTGGACGCAGGAAGACTCTGAGCCGGGCACTATCAATCCCGGGTCTCCGCGTCACGCCATCCGTGAAGCTGATCAGCATTGCGCGCCGATCCGTGACCGCGATGCTTCACTCCGCCCAAGACCGGATGTCCTCAGGACTCTGGAAAATCATCGGGGATACCGGGGGACCGGCCTCGACGGCGATTGCAAAACTGCGGCGCGTGCCGACATACACCCCGCAGCCGCCCTGGCTTCCCTCTCCCGATGGATCGCGACCCGTGCCGGTCAAGCAGCATCCCCCGTCCCGCGCGCGCCATCCGGCGCCTGCGCTCCTCGTGCTGGGGGCGCTCCTCGTCCCCGCCGCCGCCTCGGCCGCCGGGCGCCTGACCACCCAGCCCCCGGCTCCGCCGCCGCGCGGCGCCACCACCTGGACCGCCGCCGAATCGGAGCCGACCCACTGCACACAGTCCCGCCGCAAGCTGTGGCAGGCGGCCGAGGGCTGGGTGGTGAAGACCGTCACGGTTTGCCGCTGACCGGTCAAGGAATCAAGCCGAGGTGATTCGCGTCCTGCATACCGGCGACTGGCATATCGGCCAGACCCTGCGCGGCTACGGCCGCCACGCGGAGCACGCCGCCGTCTTCGCCCGGCTGACCCAGATCGTGGTGGAGCAGGAGGTCGACGCGCTGGTGGTGGCCGGCGACGTCTTCGACAGCCAGAACCCCTCGGGCGAGGCCCAGCGCCTGTTCTACGAGGTGCTGATGCGCCTTCATCAGGCCCGGCCGGAGATGACCATCGTCATCACCGCCGGCAACCACGACGCCGCCGGCCGGCTCGAGGCGCCCCGGCCGCTCCTCGACGCCATCGGCGTCCACGTCATCGGCAACATCCGCCGCCGGGACGGGGCCATCGACATCGACCGCCACCTCATCCCGGTGCGGGTTCGCGGCGAGATCGCCGCCCGGGTGCTCGCGGTCTCCTATCCCACCGCCGCCTGCCTGCCGCCGCTCCAGCGTGCCGGGGAAGGGGCCGGGTCGCCCATCGTCCGCGCGGTGCGCATCCTTTACGCGCAGCTGGCCGAGGCCGCCGAGCCGCACCGGGCCGGCCTGCCCCTGGTGGCCACCGGCCATCTCCACGTGGCCGGCGGCCTCGAATCGGAGGGGGCCGAGCGGCGCATCCTGGTGGGGGGCGAGCACGCGGTGCCGCCCGACGTGTTCCCGGCGACGGCGGATTACGTCGCCCTCGGCCATCTGCACAAAGCGCAACACATGTTGCAGTCTCATGTGCGCTACAGCGGCTCGCTGATCCCGCTCTCGGCGGCCGAGCAGCCCTACCGGCACGGGGTCACGCTGGTGACCCTGGGCGACGGCCCGGCGCGGTTCGAACATATCCCGGTGGGCCGCCCGGTGCCGTTCTGGCGGCTGCCGCAGACGGGCGACATGCCGCTGTCGGAACTCGGGGACCGGCTGGCCGCCCTCGGGCTCGATCCGGCCATGCCTCTGGAAACACAGCCCTTCGTCCAGGTCCGCCTCGCCCGGACCGGGCTCGGCCCCGGCTACCGCGCCGAGGTCGACCGCATCGCGGAGGGCTTCCCGGTGCGGGTGGTCGACGTCCGGGTCACGCCGCTCGCCCAGGCGGAGGACCCGGTCGCGGGCGGCGAGCTGCCGGTTCGCCTGGCCGAGCGCGACCCGGAGGACCTGTTCCGCCTCGCCTTCGAACGCAGCCTCGGCCATCCGCCCGAACCCGCCCATCTCGAGGTCTTCCACCGCGCCCGGGCCGAGGCCGAGCGCGCCTGAGCCGCCGGCCGGGCGCGCCGGATTGCCTCTCTATCATCCTGAGAAGGCACGCTAAATTTTCTCCCGGATCTTTCGGGTCCATGTCCGCGACGGCCTCACGCGGTCGTTCTGCGGACGGCCCATGCCGCATAGGAAAATCCCCCGACAGCCTGTACAGGTGGCACTGCGCGTTTCCGATGCGGAGGCGCCCGCCCGTATCGCTCCGCAATGCGCTCCTGGCGCGTTCGTTGCCGGAGGTTCGATTGAGTAGAGCTGGAGACGAGACCGAATGGCGCGGTAAGATCCTCGCCCGCTACGGCATTCTCGACACGCCGGCCGAACCGCAATTCGACGATCTCGTTCGGCTCGCCTCGCTGTCGATTGGCATGCCGGTCTCCCTCATCTCGCTGCTCGACCACGATCGCCAATGGTTCAAGGCCGGAACGGGCTTCGACCAGGGCGAGACCCCGCTGGCGGTCTCGATCTGCGCCCATGCGGTGCGCGGCAGCGACCTGCTGGTGATTCCCGACAC
>JAKONB010000074.1 GCA_022702195.1 Beijerinckiaceae bacterium
AGGCGGTCGAGCCAGGTGAGGAAGCCAGCCTTGGCGGGGTAGTTCGCCGGGGTCGCGAGATTCCCCGCCCGGTCGGTCATCCAGTAATGCTGGCTGCGCCCGAACCGGCCGGCCCCGTCGCCGCCCGAGCGCAGGCCGAGATAGGCGGTGGAGCGCATGATCGCGATCGGCTCGGCGTACCACGTCAGGCCGGCGAGGGAGCCGAGGGAGAGGTCGGCGGTGTATTGCACGCACAGATCCGCCACCGGGCCGTCCATGGTGTTGGCCGGGCGGTTGCAGGTGTAGGACACCACCCAGCGGTCCATCCCCTTCGCCTTGGCGACCCGGATCAGGGCCTGGTCCGGCAGGGGCTCCGCGATGGTGCGGGCCACGGACCAGACCCGCTCGGCGGTGAGATCCTGGCTGGTGCGCAGGTAGAGCGCCGTGCGCCGCTTCGCCGGGGGCTGGCCGCAATCGGCCGGCAGCACGTCGGTGTAGAAGTAATGGTAGACCCGATCGACGAGGCTGATCGCGCCGACGAGGTCGTTCCGGTCGAAGCCCGCGCCGGTGCAGTTGCCGATCACCGGGGCGCCGGTCTCGTCCAGCACCGCGCTGGGGCTCGGGGCGTCGCGCCGGCGCGACCGGCCGCGCCCGGCGTCCGGGTTCGACGCGAAGGGCTGCCAGGTGAGCGCGCCCTCCGCCCCGTCGCGGCCGCGCATGTCGAAGGTCACGAGATCGGCGGTCCGCGCCTGGAGCAGGGCGTGCCGGTCGCCCTCCGCCGAGGGCAGCGTCGCGAGCAGGAAGACGTAGAGGGAATCGTCCCCCGCCCAGTCGCGGCCGCCGATCACCATGGGGTTGCGGGCGGGCAGGCCCTCGCTCTCCGCCTGGAGGCGCACCGGCTCCTGCGCGCGCAGGCGCCCGCGCCCGCGCCGTTTCGGCCGGTTCACCGCGCGGGCGATCGCCCAGAGATGCGCCTGGGTCGGCGGCAGGAGGGTGGCGAGCTGCTCCGGCATCCGGCCGGAGCGCAGGGCGCCGCCGTCGAGCGGGTTCGTGGCGCGGCGCGGTGCGCAGGTGTCGCGCCCGCGCCGTCCGGCCTCCGGCGTCGGACCCTGGTGGATGGCCTGGATCGGACCGGCCGACCCCGGGACGCGCAGGAGCTGGACATTGGCGGCGTAGTCGCACGGGGGTGGGGCGACGAGCACGCCCTCGGCTTCGCCGCCCCGGCAGATCTCGAGGCTGCCCCCGCCGGTGCGATAACAGTCCAGATCGGCCTTCTGCGCGGCGCTGTCGGTGGAGAGCGTCATGCCCGCCACCGCCAGCAGGGCGAGGCCCGGCGGCGGTCTCCGGCGCGTGGGGGCGGGACGGGCGGGGGAGGGGGAGCGAGCGATCACGGGGCCGGACGGTAATGGGCCGGGCGCCCCGCCAAAAGCATCCGTTGGCCGTGGGGGGCAGGCCATCCACATCGGTCTGCCGCCCGCCGCCTCAGGATGGGCTCACAGTCTCGAGACCGCACCATTCGGCCACGAACAGGGCGATCGCCGTGGTGATGCGCCGGACCGACGGCAGGCTCACGCGCTCGTCGAAGCCGTGGATGTTCGCGCTGATCGGGCCGTAGCACAGGGCCGGCACCCGGTCGTAGAGGGCGTAGACCCGGGTATCGAGGTAGCTCGGCGACATGAAGCTCTTGAGTTCCGACCCCGTCGCCCGCCGGTGGGCGGAGGCCAGCACCGCCTCGGCCGCGGAGCCGGGCGCGAGCGCGTAGCCTTCCGCCGAGAAGCCGTCGAAGGTGACGCGGGGCGGGGTGTTGGACAGGAAGGCGTCGTCCCGGGCGAAGGCGGCGATGGTCGCCTCGACCTCGCGGGCGGCCTCCCGCGCGGACACCCCCGGATAGAGCGCGATGCGGCAGCCGATCCGGCACCAGGCCGGCACCGAGGAATTCCAGTCGCCGCCCTCGATCCGGCCGATATTGAGGTTGATGGCGTCGGGCTCGTTCGCGAAATGCGGATGGTTCGCCTTGTCGGCGTTCCAGCGGGCCTCGAGGGCGCGCAGGGCTCCGATCACCCGGTAGGTGGCGTCGATGGCGTTGGCGCCCGCGCCCATCTCGCGGACATGGACCGGGCGGCCGCGCACCTCCACGGTGAACCACAGCACCCCGACATTGGCCCGCACCAGCTTCTCGTCCTCGGGCTCGGGGATCAGCACCGCGTCGGCCCGGTAGCCGCGCAGATGGGTCATCAGCGCGCCGTTGCCGGTGGATTCCTCCTCGACCACCGATTGCAGCGTCACGGTGGCGGCGGGCTGGAGGCCGAGGCGGGCCAGGGCGTCGAGGGCGAACAGGTTGGCGGCGTGGCCCGCCTTCATGTCGGCCGCCCCCCGCCCGTACAGCCAGTCCCCGTCGATCACCGGATCGAAGGGCGGATGCGTCCAGAGGTCGGCGGGGCCGGGGGGCACCACGTCCACGTGGGCCTGGAGGATCAGCGAGCGCCCGGTCTCGGCCCGCGGCCGGTGGAGGCCGACCACGATGGGCGCGCGCGAATGCGCCTCGGAGATTGCGCCGCCGCCCGGATGCGCCGCCAGCGCCGCCGGCTCCATGGCGAAGCGGTCCAGGGCGTAGCCGCGCTCGCGAAAGGCGCGGAACACGAAATCCTGGATCGCCTGCTCGTTGCCCCGCGTCGAGCCGAACCGCACCAGGGCCTGGATATGGGCGACCTGATCGGGAAAGCCCTCCGCGACGGCGGCGGCGATCCGGTCGGCAAGGGCGGGATCGAGGGGCATCGGCTCTCCTGGGCTGCGGCGGTTCCACGATAGAGCGCCGCGGGCGCTCAGGCGAGGAGGGCCGCCGCCACTGCCAGGGGCAGCGCCAGGATCGCGGCGGGCCGGACCCAGCCGGGGCGGTAGGAGACGAGACCCACCAGGATCAGCGCCGCCCCGGTGAGCGAACCGAGCCATTGCACCGGTCCGAAATTCCAATCCGCCGTGAGGATCGCCGCGGCGAAGGAGGCGGCGAGGCCGGCCCAGCCGGTCACCCGCAGGGTCCTGGCCCGCAGGCGCGAGGGCGGCACACGCAGGATCGCGCGGTGGTGCCGGTCCATGGCGAGGCAGAGGGCGGCGAGGCCGGAGAAGCTCAGGGCGATGGTGAGGATGACGGCGGTGGCAGTCATGCGCGGACCATCTCCTGGCTCTGCGGCGCGGCCCGGCGGCGGGGGGCCTCGTAGGCTCCGATCCTGCGGGCGCCGAAGGCCAGGATCGCGGCCAGCCCCAGCATGGCGCAGTCGAACCCGAGGAAATCGAGGCCGCGTTCGGTGGTGGCCGCGCTCACCGCCGGCACGGCGGCGAACAGGCCGGCGGCGAGCCAGCCCATCTCGGCCCAGGCCCGCGCGCGCGGCCGGACCAGCGGCACCAGGGCGGCGAGCGCCCAGGCGCCGAAGAAGGCCGCGCCCTCCCAGGTCGCCCGCTCGGGCAGGGCCGCCGGCAGCAGGCGGTTGGCGAGGAACAGGGCGGCGATGCCGATCGGCAGCCCCAGGATGGTGCCGATGTTGAGGTCGCGCACCAGCCGCAACCCGAAGCCGGGCGCCGTCCCCGTCCTGGGGACGCGGGCCACGGTCCAGAGCACCAGGCCGGTGGCGATGGTGGCGCAGCCCATCAGGCCGCAGAGGAAGAACAGCACCCGCAGGGCCGGCCCGGCGAAATGCGCCTCGTGCAGGCCGAGGAAGCTGGTGAAGACATGGGCGGCGGGGCGCATCGGCGGCACCCGCGCGACGATCTCGCCCGAGACCGCGTCGAACGCGATCTGCGGGTGGCGGTGGGCGAGGCCGTGGGGCTCCTCGAACAGCACCACCACGGTGGCGTTGGCGTCCCCCGGATTGTTGACGGCGATCATCTCCAGCGGCTCGGAAATCTCGGCCTGCGCCCGGGCGATGAGCGGCGCCAGGGGCTGGCTCGTGCCGGGACGGCCGGCGGCGGGCCGCCAGGCCGGCATCTGGGCGCTCTCCACGTAGAAGGCGAGGTCGTTGCCCCGATACGCCGTCTTGACCCCCCAGGGCATCAGCATGGCCGCGAGGGTGATGAGGCCCGTATAGGTGATCATCAGGTGGAACGGCAGGGCGAGCACGCCGGTGACGTTGTGGGCGTCGAGCCAGCCG
>JAKONB010000024.1 GCA_022702195.1 Beijerinckiaceae bacterium
GCGCTACCTCGATGCCCTGGTGCGCGGCGTCTATGCCCGGCACGACCTGAAGGCGGGCGAAGCCCTCACCGCCGACAACGTCTATTTCGCGATTCCCCTGCAGCAGGGGCAGATCTCGTGCCGCGAATTGCTCAACGACGAGGTGATCCTCACCGACATCCCCGCCGATGCGCCCGTGCCGTTCGCCGCCATCGACAGCCCCTACGACGCCGAATCCGAACTCAGCCGGACGATCCGCGATCGCGGGATTCCCGTCACCGGCAAATCGGTCTAGGCCACCGGCCTGACATTCGCCCGGCACCCCGCCTCGGGCCGGTGTGCCGAGGAAAGTCATGCGCGTCGCGGATCTCATCGCCCGGATCGTTCTCGAGAGCGGGATCACCCGGGCCTTCATGGTCACGGGCGGGGGGGCGATGCACCTCAACGACGCGTTCTGCCGCGCGCCGGGGCTGGATGTCCTGTTCATGCATCACGAGCAGGCCTGTGCCATGGCGGCCGAAGGCTATGCCCGCCTCGGCGGCACGATGGCCCTGGTCAACGTCACCACCGGTCCGGGGGGCATCAACGCGCTCAACGGCGTGTTCGGCGCCTTCACCGATTCGGTGCCGATGCTGGTGGTGTCGGGGCAGGTGAAGACCGAGACGGTGGCGGCGTTCCAGCCGCTGCCCCTGCGCCAGCTCGGGGACCAGGAGGCCGACATCCTGGCCATGGCCGCCCCGGTGACGAAATTCAGCGCCTCCCTGCGCGACCCCCGGGACGCGGCCTACCTCATCGAGAAGGCGATCTGGATCGCGCGGTCGGGACGACCGGGGCCGGTCTGGATCGACGTGCCCATCGATATCCAGGGCGCGCAGGTCGACCCGGACGGGCTGCGGCATTTCTCGCCCGAGGCGGAGGGCTGGGTCAGCCATCCCAACGAGGCCGGGCGCCTCACCGGCCCGGACCTGGCCGCGGCGGCTTCGCGCGTCCTCGACCTGATCCGCGAGGCGGAGCGCCCCGTGATCCTGCCTGGAACCGGAATCCGGGCGGCCGGGGCCGTGGCCCGGTTCGAGCGGCTGGTGGCGGTCCTCGGGCTGCCGGTCGCCACCGCCTTCAACGCGCACGACCTCCTGCCGGAGGACCACCCGGCCTATGTGGGCAAGGCCGGCACGGTGGGGGACCGGGCGGGTAATTTCGCGGTTCAGAACGCCGATCTCGTGCTGGTCCTGGGCTGCCGCCTCAACATCCGGCAGATCAGTTACAACTGGACGGCCTTCGCGCGCGCGGCGACGAAGATCATGGTCGATATCGACAGCGCCGAACTCGCCAAGCACACCCTGGCCATCGACGTGCCGGTCCATGCCGACCTGACCGCCTTCCTCGACGCGCTGCTGGAAGCCGCCGAGGGCCATGCCGCCTCCGCTGCGCACCGCGATTATCTCGCCTGGTGCAAGCTGCGCCTGGCGCGTTATCCGGCCAACCTCCCGGACTATGGGCTCCGCACCGAGCCGATCAATCCCTACGCTTTCTGCGGGCAATTGTGGGATGAACTCGGGGAGGGCGACGCGGTGGTGACCGCCAACGCCACCGCCTGCATCGTCGCCTTCCAGACCGCCCGGCTGAAGCCGCGCCAGCGGCTGTTCTCGAATTCCGGCTCGGCCTCCATGGGCTACGACCTGCCGGCTTCCATCGGCGCCCAGCTCGCCTCGGACAGTTCCGCCCGCACGATCTGCCTGGCCGGCGACGGAAGCATCATGATGAATCTGCAGGAATTGCAGACGATTGCGTCCAACCGCCTGCCGATCAAGATCTTCATCCTCAACAATTCCGGCTACTCGTCCATCCTCCAGTCGCAGCAGGCCTGGTTTCCCGACAACCTCGCCGGGTGCGGGCCGCAGAACGGCGTCACCTTCCCGGATTTCCTGCGGATCGCCGCCGCCTTCGGCATCCCGGCCCGGCGGCTCACCGACCTGGATCAGGCGCCCGCGCTGATCCGCGCCACCCTCGACGAGCCCGGCCCGGCCATCTGCGAGGTGATGCTCGATCCGGCCCAGACCTTCGCGCCGAAGCTCTCCTCGCGCCGCCTCCCCGACGGGCGCATGGTCTCCTCGGCCCTGGAGGACATGGCCCCGTTCCTGTCCCGCGAGGAGCTGGCCGAGAACATGATCATCCCGGTGGTCGGGTAGACCGGTGCGCGCGGGACTCGACGGCATCGCCTTCGCCGATCTCGACGCGGCCCTCGCGCGCGTCGCGGCACCGCTGCGCGACCTCGACGGGGCGGCCCTGTTCGTCACCGGCGGGACGGGCTTCTTCGGGCGCTGGCTGACGGCCCTGCTGGTTCGCGCGCGGCAGCGCCTCGGCCTGGATCTCGGGCTGACCGTGCTGTCGCGGGACCCGGCCGGGTTCGCGGCGGCCTATCCGGCGTTGGCCCGGGAGTTGCGCCTCGTCCCGGGGGATGTGCGCGACTTCGCGTTCCCGTCCGGGCGCTTCACCCATCTGGTCCATGCCGCCACCGACACGGTGAGTCCGGACAGCGCGGTCCTGGAGCAGGTCGGCACCATCGTGGACGGCACCCGGCGGGTCCTGGCCTTCGCGGCGCGGGCGGGGATCGGCCGCCTGCTCTATGTCAGCTCGGGGGCGATCTACGGACGCCAGCCCGCCGATCTGCCCGCCATCCCCGAGACCTATATGGGGGCCTGCGACCCCCTCGACCCGCGCGCCGCTTACGGACAGGCCAAGCGCCTGGGCGAGCAGCTCTGCGCCATCGCACAGGCCCGTGGCGAGATCGACATGGTCATCGCCCGTGCCTTCGCCTTCGTGGGACCGGGCCTGCCCCTCGGCGCGCATTTCGCCATCGGGAATTTCATCCGCGACGCGCTGGCGGGACACCCCATCGTCGTCGGCGGCGACGGGCGCCCGCTGCGCTCCTATCTCTATGCCGGGGACCTGGCGGCGTGGCTGGTGGTGCTGCTGGTCCGGGGCCGGGCGGGCGAGGCCTACAATGTCGGGTCGGACCGGGCCATCGACATCGCCGGCCTGGCGCGCCTCGTCGGCACGATCATCCCATCCCCTGCGGTCGAGATCCGGGGCCACGTGGTGGGCGATCCGGCGCGCCACCGCTACGTCCCGGCGATCGACAAGGCACGTCACGAGCTGGGCCTCGATGCCTGGACCCCGCTGGAGGCGGCGATCGCCCGGACGGCGGCCGCCCAGGGGTGATCGCTGTCCGCCGTCAGGTCCGCAGGCCGGCGGCGAGCTGGTGATTGATGTTGATCAGCGCCGACAGCTTCTCCGCCTGCGGCTCGATCATGGTGTCAATGGTGCGTTTAAAGACGAAGGTGGCCAATTGCGCGATGTTGGTCTTGATCTCGATCGGCAACGGGCTCTCCGGATCGGTGGCCGCTCCCGCGATGAGCGTCCAGACCTTCTGGTTGAAGGTCAGCGCCTCGTTGAGGGAACCCGACTGATTTTCCCAATCCGTTTGGATCATTTGAAGCCGAGTGGCGGCCTTGAGCAGCACGGCGGCTTCCGCCTCCCGCGGCGACAAGGCCGTCTGAGACACGCGGGCGTAAGCATTGGCCCCATACGACATCGGTTGCGCCTCTTGGCCGCGCCAACCCCCATGGGTCGCGTCGGCGGGGACGTTATGCAGCGGCGCGTTAAGAGACCGTAAGCCAGAGCTTCGCCGTAATCATGCCCGGAAGCTCGCCGAGGGAGTGGGCACGGGCCTGCCGACGGAACTTTCGTCCAGGGTACGCCGGATCGCGCCGACCATGACCAATTTTCTTCTGGGTATCCTCGCGGGCGGGCTGATGGCGGCCATCGCCACCATCGCGGCCGTGCGTCAGCCCGGCGTTCAGGCGAAGCTCGGGTTGTTTCCCGTCTCCGACGCGGTGCTGATGCCGGCCGCCAAGACGAACGATCCGCCGCCGCGCCAGGAGGTGATCTGCAAGCCGGTGGCGACCGTGGGCCAGACCGACATGCTGTTCTCGCGGCGGCGGTTCTGGTCCGTCGCCCCCTGATCGCGGCCTGCTCAGACGCTGCTGAGCAGGAACATCACCATGGTGGTGGCGACCGTGGTGCTCAGGAAGCCGCACAGGGCGGCGGCGAAGGACGGGCCGGTGGCGACGACGTTCGAGACGGTGGTGTTCATGACGACGGACCTTCGGGGCGGCGAATCGGGAACCGCGTGTGTGGGAGAGCTAAGGCCTTGACCGGTCGGGTGGGTGTGCGTGCCCGCACCCGCTCAGTCGCAGCGATTGACGGTCTTGGCGATCCGCAGGTTGCGCGATTCGCTGCGCAGATCGATGGCCACCACGCCCGCCCCACACTCCTCGAAGGCGTCGCGGGCATCGGCGTAACGGTCGCCGATCTCGTCCAGGGTCTCGCAGGCCCGGTCATGATTGCCGAGGCGGGCCTCCTGGCGGAACTGCGCGCGCAGGGCTTCGGCCTCCGCGATCTTGCGTTGACCATCGATGCAGGCCGGGGCCGCGAAGGCGGGAGCGGCCACGGTCAGGGCGAGGGCGGCGGCCATGAGGGACGGGCGGAAAGCGTGACGCATGGGAACACCTGCACAGAATTCGTCGCAAATCCGAAGATCTTGCCAAGATGAAATCGGATGTTGCCGGGCATCGCCCCGGCTCATCCGCTCAGCTTGCGTTCAGGTCCCGGAAACGGCGAATCAAGGGCTAAGGTTCCGCTTTTTGTCCCCGGTGTTCCGCTTGCGTCGCGAGACGAGAATCGCCGGTAGATCCACCGGAACGAAATCCTGCGCGTCGACGCCCACGTCGTATTGCTTCGGGATCGGCTTCAATTGCCCGTGGGAATGGCCGTGCAGATCGAGGGCGCCGCGCCCCATGCCGTTCCAGGTCCGGAAGGCGTAGTGGCAGAGCACGAGGCGGCGCTCGTCCACCGTGAGTTCGGCGTAATGCCCCACCGAGGCCCAGCCGGACGCCGCCAGGGTGGCGGGTCCGTCATTGTTGCCGATGATGAGGTGCTTCGTGCCGGCGAGCGCCGCCAGGATCTCGGCGATGCGCGCCTCCGACGGACCCAGCGCGAAGTCCCCGAGATGCCAGACGGTGTCGTCGGGCGAGACCACCGCGTTCCAGTTCGCGATCAGGGCCGCGTCGTGGGCGGGCAGATCGGCGAAGGGGCGCCGGTCGATCCGCAGGATCCGGGGATCGCCGAAATGCGTGTCGCTGGTGAACCAGATCGTCATCGGGCGGGCGCCGGGGCGATCACCGTCCCGGGCTGAAGCGCAGCGGTACGTTGACCGGCTGACTGTTCACGGTGACGCCGGGCGGGGCGGCCGGAAGCGAGCCCCGTACCGCCGCCATGGCCGCGCTGTCGATGCTGCCGACACCGCTGCTGCTCGATAGGTTCGCACTCAGGATCTGACCGGACCGCGACACCACGAAATGGACCACCGCCACGCCCCCGGCCGTTCCGGCGGCGGCGTTGCGATTCATCCGGCCGTGAATGGTCGAGCTGATCTGTCCGAGCCAGGAGCGCATGGCACTGGGATCGTTGCCGCCGGCCGCCGCCCCCGAGCTGCTCTGACGCGAGGACGAAGCCGAATTCTGGCGAGCCCGGCCCTCGGCCGCCGTCGCCGCCGCGCGGCGGGCGGCCTCCTTGGCGGCCTTGGCCTTCGCTTCGCGGCGGGCATCCTCGGCCGCCTCGCGGCGCTCCTCCTGCAATTCCTTCAGCCGCGCCTCGCGGTCGGCCTTGCGCTTGGCCTCGCGGCGCGCCTCGAGGATCTTGCTCTGGTCGGGCTTGGGCTTCTCGACCTCCACCGGCTTCTGCGCCTGCGCCACCACGGGGGGCGGCGGCGCGAGGGGCAGGGCGGTTTCCGCCGTGGAGGTGATCACCTGATCTTCGGGGGGCGGCTCGGTGGCCGCGACCACCGGCGGGGTCGGCGCCACCTCGGGCGGCTCGGCCATGGTCGTCGCCTCCGGAGCCACCGGGGCGGTGTCCGGCGGCGGCGGGGCGGCGGCCTCCGGAGGCATCACCTCGGTGGTTTCCAGGGGTTTGGTCTCGGCCACGGTCTCCGGTGTCTCCACCGGATGCGCCTCCGGCGGAGCCGCGATCGATTGCGCCTGCTCGGCGGGCGACTGGGTCTCCGCCTCGGCCATCTGCGGCGCGAGATCGATGGTCACGATGTTCTCGCCGGGCGGCGCCGCAGGGGCGGGCTTGAACAGGGTGAGCGCGATCAGGCCCGCTCCGTGCAGGGCGAGGGCGACCAGGAAGGCCGCCGCGAGACCGGAGGGGCCACCACGATCCGGCTCGCCGGCCACGGCGACGCCGTTCGACGGAAGGACGCCCGAAGGAAGGGAACGCGAGGAGGATGGATGCATCGGATTATTGCGCCGCCCCGGCGGCCGGCGCAGCGGCCGCGGCGGGGGAGGCTGGCAGCGCGCCGCCTGGCGATTGCGCGATCAGCGAGACCTTGGTGAAGCCGGCCTGACCCACGAGGCCCATCACCTCCATGATCTTGCCGTAGGGAACCTCGCGGTCGCCGCGCACCAGCATCACGGCGGACGGATCCTCGGCCGCCAGGGCGCGCAGGCGGGGCATGATCGCATCGGGCATCAGCTCCTCCTTGGCGAGGTAGGGCTTGCCGTCCTTGTCGATGGAGATTTCGAGGGGCTTCTTGGCCTGCGCCACCTTGGCGGCCGTGGTCTTGGGCAGTTGCACCGGCACGCCCGTGGTCATCAGGGGGGCGGCCACCATGAAGATGATGAGCAGCACGAGCATCACGTCGACCATCGGGGTCACGTTGATCTCGGACATCGGCGCGGCCTCCAGGCCGTCCTCGTCGTCGCCGGTATTGGCGCTGATCGAACCCATTGCCATCGTCGAGAAGCCCTCCGGGGCTCGGGCGACCGGCGTCACGCTGCGGCCGTCGCCAATCCATGTGTCCTTGCGCGTCGCGCCGGCTCCGGAGCCGGCGCGACGCATCCCTGGCCGTGGCGGTCCGGGGCTATTCGGCGGCGGCGGTCCGGGGACGTCCCGAGCGGTCGCGCGCCAAGCGATTGCCGAGGGTTCCGATCGACGAGACGAACGCGCCCTGGATGCGGCCCATGTCGGTGCTCAGCTTGTTGTAGGCCATCACCGCCGGGATCGCGACGATGAGGCCGATGGCCGTGGCGAACAGGGCCTCGGCGATGCCCGGCGCCACCACGGCAAGCGAGGTGTCCTGGCTCTTCGCGATGGACGAGAACGAGTTCATGATGCCCCACACCGTACCGAACAGGCCGATGAACGGAGCCGTGGAGCCGGCGGTGGCCAGGAGCGGCAGGCCCACCTGCAGGCGCTTCATCCGCAGCGTCAGCGCGGCGCGCATCGCCCGCTCGATGCGTTCGCGGCGCTCGGCTCGGGTCTCGCTCGAATCCTGGTCGCGCCACGCCTCGATCGCCGCCTGCGCGATATGCGCGTCGATGCCCGACCCGGTGGATTCCACCGAACCGCCCGAGCGGATCAGTGCGTCGAAGGCCTTGGCCTGACGCCGGGCGGCGGAGAGGCGGACGAGCTTCTCGAACACCACGGTCCAGCACGCGATCGAGGCGACCACGAGCAGGATCATCACGCCCTTCACGATGGGGTCGGCCTGGAGGAAGAGGCCGATGAACGAGAAGTCGTGGGCGGCGTCGGCCGGTGCGGCGGTCGGATCCATGGGGAGGTCTCCCGGGTGCGAGGGAACGGAGAATCAGCGGACGAAGGGGGCGGCGGTCTTGCTCTCGGTCTCGATGCGCTCGAGACAGCCCTCACGGCTCGCGTCGCCGCCCTCGCAGGCCATCACATCGTTGAGCAGGATCCGGCCGATCTTCGGGCAGGCCAGGCCCGCGAAGTCGAACAGCCGCACCATGGTCTTGCGCTCCTGCACCGGACCGAGTTCCACCGCGAGGCGCTTCTGCGCCACACCGTCGGTGTCGAAGGCGAACAGGTCGACCTTCAGGGACTTGAGGGCCGGGCCACGGCTGTTGTCCACCAGCAGATAGGTCCGGCACGCGTCGCCGGTGGGCTCGAGGCGGTTGAGCTCGAGCTTGAGCGCCGGCCCCCTGGCGTCTTGAGTCTTGGCGTCTTGAGTCTTGGCATCTTGGGGCTTGTTGTCCTGGGGCTTGGCGTCCTGCGCATGGGCCTGACCCGCGAGCAACGCCAAGGCGATGGCCGCACCCGCCCAGCCGTTGCGCATCGCCGCCATGGTGCCGATCTCGATCACGCCGCAAACCTCAACCATGCCGGTCCCGTTTCCCTCAGACGATGAAGCTGCGCGACACCGCTCCCGTGAGATCGACGCCCCCTCGGGATACGCCGGTGAACACCGCGAGACGTCCGACCCACGGCCGCCAGCACGGCCCGGACCCGCGAGCGATCCGCCGTCAACGCGCCGTGGGAATATCCGAGTTGCGCGTCGCAGATCAAGGTCGGCGCTGAATATCAGAGTAGTTCCAAACTGTTACACGGCCGCCCACACCCCCCAAGCTCGCGTTCTCCCAGAATATCCCGGAATAAATTGCCGAAACGTCCCGGATGACCGAGCGCCAAGGGGCTCGGTCGTCCCATGGAGGCGCTCTCCGATCGGCGCGGTGCATCGTGGATGCCCCATCTGGGTCCGATCCCGACGCAGAGCCGGAGCGGAAACGTTGACGAATTGCCGGGTATAAGGTTTCGCCCACCCGGAGCATCGTCCCGAAAGGCGGTCTCCGGCTTTCGGGAAAGGGCGGTGCAGAATCATAACCTGGAGCCTCGTCCCGGATCCGATGTCCGGGTCGCGGCTCCAGCCGACATCCTGGGGGGTAACCCCTTGATGACGTTCACCCGCCCCTCCATATCGCGAGGACCGGCGGGCGATCGCCGGGAGGGGTGCTGCCGCGGGGCGGGCTCCGATCTCGAAGTGCCTACCGACTTGACGTCTCCGGGCTTCGCATCTTTCCAAGGATCTGCGTTCGTGACGACTCGGCCTTCTCCGTTCGGACATCCCTTCCTTCTCGGCTTCGACGAGATCGAACAGGCGCTCGACCGCGTCTCGAAGGCCGCCAATGATGGTTATCCGCCCTACAACATCGAGCGGGTGGCACGCACCGATCAGGCGCCCGAGCGCCTTCGCATCACCCTGGCGGTGGCGGGTTTCACCCGCGACCAGCTCGACGTGATGCTGGAGGAGAGCCAACTCGTGGTGCGGGGGCGGCAAGTCGACGACAAGACGCGCCAATTCCTCCACCGCGGCATCGCGGCGCGTCAGTTCCAGCGGGCTTTCCTGCTGGCGGACGGCATGGAAGTGATGGGCGCCGATCTCGCGAACGGCCTGCTCTCCATCGATCTGACGCGGCCCGAGCCCGAACGGGTGGTGCGCAAGATCGCCATCGCGTCCCGTGACGATCTCTGACGTCGATCTCGGCAACCCAAGCTCTGCCATTCAGGAGGGCAGCTCATGACTGAATTCAGCCACAACCCGATCACCCAGGCCGACCTCGATCCCGCCGAATTCAACGCCGCCGATCTGGCCGCCCTCGGCGAGGGCCACATCGCCTATGTGCGGGCCATGAGCTCGGACGAGGTCCGCCGACTCTTCCCGCAGGCCCCGGAACTCACCCCCGGCCTCGACCTCTTCGCCTTGCTCTCGGCCAGCGGCAGCCCGATCCTGCTCGCCGATTCGCGCGATGCCGTGGTGGCCAACGCCATGGCCAACGACCTCTATACGGTCAGCCTGCACTGACCGGTGAATCGATGTCCGCCACTGCTGCCAGGAGCCGCGCGAGATCCTGCGGCCGCGACAGGCGGTGGTCGCCATCGGCGATGAGGGTGAGGATCGTCCCGGCCCTCGGCAGGCGCTCGACGATTCGGAACGCGTGGCCGTAGGGCACGTCCGGATCCTCCATCCCTTGCAGGATGTGAACCGGGCAGCCCGGATCGAACGGCGCGTCGAGGAGCGCGTGCGTCCGTCCATCCTCGATGAGCGCGCGGGTGATCGGAACCGGATCCGGGTCATAGGCGCTCGGCCGGTTCCATACCCCGTCCCGCGTGATCGTTTCGCGGATCTCGGGGGTGAAGCGGTCCCACATGAGGCTCTGGGTGAAATCGAGGGCCGGCGCGATCAGGACGAGGCCCGCCGGAAGCGTCACGCCGCTGGTGGCGGCCAAGCAGGCGATCCAGCCCCCCATGGACGATCCCACCAGGATCGGCCGCTCCGGCGCGTAGGCCTCGATCACGGCCCGCGCATCAGCGAGCCAGTGCGAGATCGTCGCCTCGGCGAAGTGGCCGCCGGATTCGCCGTGTCCCGTATAGTCGAACCGCACCAGGGCGCGGCCCTGGGTCTGCGCCCAGGCATCGAGGGCCAGGGCCTTGGTCGCACCCATGTCGGAGCGGAAGCCGCCGAGCCAGACCAGGGGCGGCCCCTTGCCGGGTCTGCGCCGCACCGCGATCCGGCGTGCCTCGGCACCGCGGCCGACCATCAGGACATCCGGTCCGTTCTCGTCCACACCCATCCACACACCTTTGTTGGCCAAACGCCCGGTTGCCGAATCCGTCGCATCGAACGCATCGCCTTCGCATTTCGTTTACCGGGCCGTAAAGCACCTGTGTCCAGGCTGGCGCCCATGAGCGAGACGCGAAACGGACGAAGCCGCACCGGACCCGGCCGCCCCCGGCGCCGCACCCCTGTCCCGGCGCGCCGGTCGCGCCAGGAGGCGGGGCGATGAACGGCGAATCGCGCAGCGGTGGCTTTCCCGCCGAGCGGGCGCCGCTCTCCGGCACCACGATCCTGCAGATCATCCCGGCCCTCGACGCCGGCGGGGCGGAGCGAACCACGGTGGATATCGCCGCCGCCCTGGCGGCCCTGGGCGCGCGCGCCCTCGTGGCCACGGAGGGCGGCCGGCTGGTCGGCGAGTTGCAGGCCAAGGGCGGCACCTGGCTGCCCTTCCCGGCGGGGGCCAAGAATCCCCTGGCCATGGCGTTCAATGTCGGGCGTCTCGCCCGTCTGTGCCGGCGGGAGGGCGTGCACCTCATCCATGCCCGCTCGCGGGCGCCGGCCTGGGTCGGCCTCGGGGCGGCGCGGCGGCTGAAACTGCCGTTCGTGACCACCTACCACGGCAGCTATGCCGGCCGCACCGGCGTGAAGGTGCTGTACAATTCGGTGATGGCGCGCGGCGACGTGGTGATCGCCAATTCGCACTACACCGCCGACCTGATCCGCACGCTCCATCCCGAGCAGGCGGGGGACCGCGTCCGGGTGATCCATCGCGGCACCGATCTGGCCGCCTTCACCCCCGGCGCCGTCGCTCCGGCCCGGGTCGAGGCCCTGCGCCGGGCCTGGGGCGTGGCCCCGCACGAGCGGGTCGTTCTGCTGGCGGCCCGGCTCACCGGCTGGAAGGGGCAGCGCGTGCTCATCGAGGCCGCCGCGCTCATGCGCGACCGCGGCGTGCCCGACATCGCCATCGTGCTGGCCGGCGATCCGCAGGGGCGGGCCGCCTATGAGCGCGAACTCGACGCCCTCGTGGCCGCGCGCGGCCTCGACGGCATCGTCCACCGGGTCGGGCATTGCACCGACATGCCGGCGGCCTTCCGGGCCGCCTCGGTGGTGGCTGTGCCCTCCGTCGAGCCCGAGGCGTTCGGGCGTTCCGCCGTGGAGGCGCAGGCCCTCGGCACCCCCGTGGTGGTGTCCGATCTCGGCGCGGTGCCCGAGACCGTGCTCGCCCCGCCGGAGGTTCCCGCCGGGCAGCGCACCGGCTGGCGGGTGCCGCCCGGGGATGCCACCGCCCTGGCCCAGGCCCTCACCGAGGCGCTCTCCTTGGGCGCCAGCGCCCGCGACGCGATGATTCGGCGCGGCCGCGCCCACGTGGAGGCGCATTTTTCCCTGGAGGGCATGGTCGGCGACACGTTGGGCGTCTATGCCGACCTGCTGCGGAGCCGGATGCCCCCCGGATAGGAGGGCCTCACGACACGCCCGATCACCGCCGCGTCGTGCTGGACGCAGGGCGGCGCGGCGGGCGTTGCGTGAGAGACACCAAGCCCGCTTCGGTTGCACCGGACCCGCGATCACGGTGCCGGGCCGAATGAACCGGATCAAATCGACCGTGTTGTCAGACACGGAGTTGACTTGCACGCACGTTCGGCCATGGTATCGCGACCGGATTGCCGGAGCGATGGGTGGCCAGATTCGAACCCTTCGGGTTGGATGTTCTGGGCCGCCATTTGGTCGTTTCACTAGGAGATTGAAGCCATTCGTAGACCTATGAGAGCCATGCCGGCCCCGCAGAAGGACGGGCCGCGCGCCAACCGGGACATCCGCGGCGTCCGCGAAGTGCAGCTCATCGACGACACCGGCCAGAACCGGGGCGTGGTCGCCTTCTTCGACGCCATCGCCATGGCCGAGGAGGCCGGTCTCGACCTCGTCGAGATCGCGCCGAACTCCGTCCCTCCCGTCTGCAAGCTCCTCGATTACGGCCGTTTCCGCTTCAACGAGCAGAAGAAGCAGAAGACGGTCGAGGTCAAGGAGATCAAGCTCCGCCCCGGCATCGACAAGCACGA
>JAKONB010000038.1 GCA_022702195.1 Beijerinckiaceae bacterium
CGAGCACCACAGAGTCGCGGCGGTGTTGAGGCCGCGCACGTTCATGCCCTCCTTCATGATCACGCCGGCCCCGAGGAAGCCGACGCCCGAGATCACGTAGGCCACGGTGCGGGTGCCCCCAGCCGCCCCTTCGAGGCGCATGCCGAGATCGACGAAGGCCGAGGCACCCACCGCAACCAGGACGTTGGTGCGCAGACCCGCCGTGCGCTGGCGATACTGCCGTTCCGCACCGATCAAGGTGCCGAGCCCGAAGGCGACGATCAGGCTGATCGCCGAATTGACGAATTCGGGGAGGGGCGTGAGGAAGCTCATCCCCGCTTCTTCGTCATCGCGTGTGAAGGAACCATGACATTCCGGGTTTCGGACGGGTCACGCCCCATCGTCCAAGAAGGTCCGCAGCGCCCGGAGCGTCGCCTCCGGGTTCTCCTCCGCCGGGAAATGGCCGGATTCCACGTCCGCCGCCACCGCGCCGGGGGCGAAGGTGCGCCGCCAGGCGGCGAGCGGTGTCTCGGCCTGGCGGTCGAGGTAGCCGTCGCCGGCCAGGATCAGCGTCGGACAGGCGATGGTCCGTCCCGCCGCGAGATCGGTCAGGTCCGCCTCGCGGTCGCGGGTGGCCCCGGCCCGGTAATCCGCGCAGGCTGCCCGGATGCGCTCCGGTACCGTCCAGCTCTGACGGTAGAGGTGCAGGGCGGCGGGCGCGAAGGGGTCGAGGGATGTCGCGCCGCTCCAGTCGCGTAGCAGGCCTTCGAAATAACCGATGGGGTCGCGGCCGATCACCGTCTCGGGCTCCGGCGCCGGCCCAGCCAGGAAATTCCAGTGCGAGGGCTTGTCCGCCGCCTCGATGCGCTCCCACTGGACCAGGGTGGGGAGGATGTCGAGCAGGGCGAGGCGCGCCACGCGCCCCGGTTCGTCCAGCGCCAAGCGGTAGGCGACGCGGGCGCCGCGATCGTGGCCCACCAGGGCGAAATGGACGTGGCCGAGATGCTCCATCACCGCCACCACCTCCGCCCCGAGGGTGCGCTTGGCATAAGCCTCGTGGCGCGGATCGTCCGCGGGCGCCGCCGACCAGCCATATCCTTTCAGATCGAGGCAGATCACTCGGCGGGTCTCGGCCAGGGCCGGGGCGAGCCGGTGCCAGCAGGCATGGGTTTGAGGGAAACCGTGCAGGAGGAGCAGAGGGGACGCCTCCGCCCGCCCGCCGATCCGGGCGAAGAAGCGCCCGGCGGGGATATCGATCCAGCGGGACTCGAAGCCGGGGAACAGGTCTGTCGTCATGCGGGTCCTCCGATGGCCCCGGCCGGTACGCGGGGGGGCCGGGCCAGGAAAATACCGGTGCGCGTCAACGCGCGACATCAACGCGGGGCCGGGGCAAATTGCCCGACCGGCTTCCATAGCGCGCAACCGGGATTGACGGGTACCCGAGCCAACGGGCACACCGACTGGATATGGGTCTCTTAAGAACCCGCCCCGGAAGGACACGCGCATGCAGCGGGACATTGTCTCTGCCAAAGGCCGGTCGGCCAATGTCACGCCTCGGTTGGGCATGTCGCGCGCATGAGCGGCGCAACCCTGGCCATGCGCCCCGCGGCGAATGCTGTTCCCCCCATCGACGAGGCCCTGCGCGCGCGCGTGCTGGGCCTGCGCGACGGGTTGCTGCATGGGTTGATCGGCGCCGACGCCCTGGTGGAGCGACTGCTGATCGGCCTGCTCACCGGCGGCCATCTCCTCATCGAGGGCGCCCCCGGCCTCGCCAAGACCCGCGCGGTCAAGCGCCTGTCGGACGGGCTCGACGGCAGCTTCGCCCGCATCCAATGCACCCCCGACCTGATGCCGGCCGACCTGACCGGCACCACCGTATGGCGTCAGGATGCCGGTGATTTCGAGTTCCTGCCCGGCCCACTCTTCCACTCCCTCGTCCTCGTCGACGAGGTGAACCGGGCCCCGCCCAAGGTGCAATCGGCCCTGCTGGAAGCGATGGCGGAAGGCCAGATCACGGTCTCGGGCCACACCCACGCCCTGCACGACCCGTTCATGGTGGTGGCGACCCAGAACCCCATCGAGCATGCGGGCACTTTCCCGCTGCCCGAAGCCCAGCTCGACCGCTTCCTCCTCCACGTGGTGGTGGGGATGCCCGACGAGGCCGCCGAGCGGCGCATCCTCGACCTCGTTGAGGGCGAACTGAACCATCAGGCCGAGGCGATGGCCGTACGGCTCGGCGTCGCGGAGATCCGCGCCGCGCGGGCCGCCGCCCTGTCGGTCTACGTCTCGCCGGCGCTCAAGGATTACCTGGTGCGGCTGGTGGCCGCCACGCGAACCGATGCGGCGGCCCCGGACCTGCGCGCGGCCATCGAGCACCCGGCCTCGCCGCGCGGTACCCTGGCGCTGATGCTCGCCGGCAAGGCGCGGGCCTACCTGCGCGGTCGCGACCATGTGATCCCCGAGGACGTGGCGGATCTGGCGGCCGACGCCCTCGCCCATCGCATCGGCCTGACCTGGCGCGCCGCAGCCGAGGGCAAGACCGCCCGCGGCATCGTCTCCGGTCTGGTCCAGCGCGTCCGGGCGCTCTGAACTCCGCCATGAAACCCGTGATGGCGTCGTCCCCCGCTCCCGCGACTGATCCGACGCTCTCCCCCGGCATCCACCTCTCGGGCGAGGTGCTGATGGGCCTGCGTCACCTCGCCCGGCGCGGCTCCGCCCCCGGCACGCGCACCCTGGCCGGCCTGCCGGGCGGGATCGTCACCCGCCGGCGCGGGCGCGGCTCGGAGCCCGACGACGTCCGGCTGTGGTCGGAGGGCGACGACCGCCGCCACATCGACCGCAACGCAACTGCCCGCACCGGCATCCTGCATGTGCGCACCCACCACGACGAGCGCGACCGCGCCGTGGTGCTGCTGGCCGATTTCCGCCCCTCCATGCTGTTCGGAACTCGCCGGGCCTTGCGTTCGGTGGCGGCGGCCGAGGCTCTGGTGCTGCTCGGCTGGCGCATCGTCGGCGACGGCGGCCGCATCGGCCTCGTGGCGACGGGCCTGGGCGAGCCGGTGATCCTGCGTCCCGCCGGCGGCGAGCGGGCGATGATCGCGGTGACCGGAGCGCTCGCCCTGGCGCATGCCCGCGCCCTGGAGACAGCGGGGACGCAGGAGCCGCCCCTGGCGCCGTCCCTCACCCTGGCCGGGAGCCTGCTGCCCTCGGGCGGTCATCTGGTGATCGGTTCGGCCCTCGACGCGCCGGGCGCGGATTTCGAACCGCTGCTCACCGCCTTGGCTGAGCGTCTGTCGATCCGTCTCATCCTGGTGAGCGACGCCTTCGAGCGGGCGCGACCGCCCGGCTTCTACCCCTTCGCCACCCCGGACGGACGGCGCGGCACCGTCCAGGTCGCCCGCCAGCTCGCCCGCCAACCCGCCAGCCAGGACACCCGGTGCGCGACCGGATCCGTCGACGACCGCTTGGCCGATTACGCCCGTCGCGGCATCGCAGGCCTGCGCCTCGATGCCGAAGCCGGTCCCGAGTCGTACGCCCCACTGATGGAGCGCCTCGATGCGGTGCTGTGAGGCGCGAGGTCCGGCGCGATCCGGCCCGGTCATGGAACTCGCCGCGTGACCCCCGCGGACGCACCGGCCGGCCTCGCCCAGTTGCGCAGCCTGCACCTGCCCCCCGTTGACGGGTCGGGACAGGGCGAGGTGGTGCTCGCCATCGCCCTCGGCTTCACCGCCGCCCTCCTGGTCGGCCTGTTCCGGTTCTTGCGCGACCGGCGGCGGAACTCCGTCCGCCGCGCGGCCCTGGCCGAACTGGCCGCCGCCCGACCTCTGCCGCCCGAGGCGCGCCTCGTCGCCCAGGCCCGGCTGCTGCGCCGGCTCGCCCGCACCCTTCGGGGGGATGCGGCGGCCTCCGGCCAGGGCGCGGACTGGGCGCGGACCCTCGACGGCCTGTTCGCCACGACTTTCTTCACGACGGGCGCCGGACGCGGACTGGTGGAGAATCTCTATAGGCGCGAAACCCCCGATCCCGCCGCGATCGATGCCGAGCTCGGCCGCCTGTTCGCCCGGATCGGGGCCTGACGCCATGCCGGGTTGGTTCACCGCCTTCGCGTCGTCCTTCGACCTCGCCAGCCCCTCCGCGCTGCTGCTCCTGCCGCTGCCGTTCCTCGCCCTGCACCTGTTGCCGGCCGAGCCGGCCGGATCGAGCGGGGCGCTGCGCGTACCAGCCAGCCTCGTGGCGGACGCGGCGCGCGGCGCGGGCGTTACGGCTCGCGGCCGGGGCCGCGACGTCCTGATCTGGACCCTCTGGGTCGCCCTGGTGGCGGCGCTGAGCGGCCCACGCCTCGTCCTGCCCGCCACCGCCCTGCCCGCCTCGGGCCGCGAGATCATGCTGGTAATGGACCTGTCGGGCAGCATGGAGCGGCGGGACTTCGCCCTCGATGGGCAGACCGTGACCCGACTGGCGGCGGTCAAGCGCGTGGGCGCCACCTTCATCCGCCGCCGGGCCGGCGACCGGATCGGCCTCGTGATCTTCGCCAACGAATCCTACGTCGCCGCGAGCCCGAGCTTCGACACCGGCACGGTGGCCCGTGCCCTGGAGGAGGCGACGATCGGTCTGGTGGGCCGCTCCACCGGCATCGGCGACGGTCTCGGCCTCGCCCTGCGCCGCCTTACCCCGGCGACCTCCGGCGAGGGAACGGACGGACCCGTCAAGACCGCCAAGGTGGTGGTCCTCCTCACCGACGGTGCCAACAATGCCGGCCAGACCACGCCGCGGGACGTGGCGGCTTTGGCCAAGGAACTCGGCGTCACGGTCCACACCCTCGCGCTCGGTCCCCGCGACGAGACCAATGCCGATGGCGAGCAGGACGTGGTCGACAGCGAGACCCTGCGCGACATTGCCCGGATCACCGGCGGCCGGATGTTCCGGGTCAAGACCACCGACGACCTGATCGCAGCCACCGACGCCATCGACGAGATCGAGGGCGCCCGCGC
>JAKONB010000039.1 GCA_022702195.1 Beijerinckiaceae bacterium
GTGATGATCGGGGACACCACCTACGACATGGCCATGGCGGTGAGTGCCGGCGCGGCTGCGGTGGGGGTCGGCTGGGGCTACCACCCGGCGGGCGCCCTGTTCGGCGCCGGAGCCGTCACGGTGGTGGACGATGCGCGGGCACTGGCGGACCTGTTCACCGGAACCCTGCGCCATGATGCGGGCGACGCACCGCCGGTCTGATCCGGCACGTGGCTCGCAGGCGGCGCGGGGATGCGCTATTTCGGACGCATGAGCGACACCTCCCATCCCGACTGGCTCGGCGGCCCGTCCGTTTCCCCCGACCCCGCGCCGCAGGACCCGACCAGGGCCGCGCGCGGCCCGGGCCGGCCGGCCCTGCCCAAGCGGTTCTATAGCCAAGCCGGCCTCGCCGAGGAGGCGGGCCGATTCCGCCTGACCCTGGACGGCCGGCCGGCCAACACCCCCGCCCGCAACCCGCTGGCGCTGCCGAACGCCGCCCTGGCGGAGGCGATCGCCGCGGAATGGCAGGAGCAGGTCGAAGTCATCGATCCGGCCCGGATGCCCCTGACGCGGCTCGCCAACACCGCCATCGACGGCGTCGCGCCCCGGCGCGAGGCGGTGATCGCCGATCTTTCAGCCTATGCGGGCACCGATCTGCTGGCCTACCGGGCCGGCGATCCGGACCGCCTCGTGGCGGCGCAAGCCGCCGCCTGGGACCCGGTGCTGGACTGGGCGCGCGAGGCGCTCGGCACCCGTTTCCTCCTCGCCGAGGGGGTGATGCACGTGACCCAGACCGAGGAGACCGTGTCGGCGCTCAGCGGAGCCATCGCCGCCGCCGAGGGGCCGTTCCGACTGGCCGCCCTCCACACCATGACGACGCTCACCGGCTCGCTGGTCCTCGCGCTCGCGGTGCTGCACGGGCGCCTCACGCCGGAGGAAGCCTGGGACGCGGCCCACGTGGACGAGACCTATCAGGCCAGCGTCTGGGGATCGGACGCGGAGGCCGAGGCCCGCCACGCCCTGCGCAGGGCCGAGTTCGCGGCGGCCGCGCGGCTCGTCGCCCTGACCGCGCCAATTTGACGTGACGAACCAGCGCGCACGCTCGAAATCTCTTAATGAGCGCCGTGATAGGCCACGTCCTCACATTGGCGTCGCGCGATGTCCGGACCGAACGACCAAGATGCCCGCTCACGGCCGTCCCACGCGCCCTTCGACTTTCGGCGCGCGCGGTCGCGCCTCTGGCTGACGATCCTGGCCATCGCGGTCCTGACCGCGATCTGGATGCGGCTGGGCAACCTCACCCTCGATGGCATGAGCGCGGTGCCGGCGGTGCTGAGCTGCGCGGGGCTCGAACTGGCCGCGACGTTCTACATCACGCGGCGGCCGGAACCGGCCTTCGCGGCGACCCTGTCCGGCCTCGCGCTGGCCATCGCGTTCAGCGCCAGTGCCGGTCCCCTGTCCTACGCGGCGGCGGCCACCGGCGGTCCACTCTGGGACCGGACCTTCCACGCGCTCGACCGATCCCTCGGCCTCGACTGGGTGGCCTATCTGCGATTCCTGAACGATCATCCGGGGCTCGGCTCCGCCCTGTCGCTGGCCTATCGCAGCCTGATCCCGCAGATCATTCTCGTGGTGGTGATCCTGGGATTGAGCGGGCGCGGGCGCGCCGTATGGGAATTCCTCCTCGCCTTCGTGATCGCCGGGCTCGTTACCATCCTCATCTCCGGGCTGGTGCCGGCCCTGGGGACGTTCACGCATTTCGAGCTGGAGCCGAAGGACTTTCCCGCGCTGAATCCGGCGGTCGCCTACCTCCATCTCGATCACCTGGCGAACCTGCGCAACGGCACGCTCCACACCATCTCCCTCACTCAGTCCAAGGGGATCATCACCTTTCCCAGCTTCCACGCGGCGCTCGGCGTGCTGTTCGCCCACGCCCTCTGGCAATGGCGCGTCACGCGCTGGCCGGGTCTCGGGCTCAACGCGATGCTCGTCGCCGCGACGCCGATCGACGGAGGCCATTATTTCGTCGATGTTGGCGCCGGCATCCTGATCGCGGTCGCGGCGATCGCGGTCGCCCGGATTGCGGGCCGGCGCATCGAGGCCGCGAGCGCTCCCGCGCCAGGGGCCGGCCTCCTCGGCGCAGCCGCTGCCTGACGGGGCGCAGGAGCCATCAACGATCGATTTTCGCGCGCGGAACCCTGTGGTATGGGCGGGGAAGGCCGACCGCCAAGCTCGCCGCGAGAGCGGCTGGCGGCTCGTGGCCGGAAACGCCAGAACAGGTCACGAGGCGCACCCTATGAAGGACATTCTCGAGAAGCTCGAAGAGCGGCGCGCGCAGGCCCGCCTCGGCGGCGGCGAGAACCGCGTCGTGGCCCAGCACAAGCGCGGCAAGCTCACGGCGCGCGAACGCATCGAACTCCTGCTCGACCACGGGTCGTTCGAAGAGTTCGACATGTTCGTGCAGCACCGCTCGTCCGATTTCGGGATGGAGAAGCAGAAGATCCCCGGTGACGGCGTGGTCACCGGCTGGGGCACCATCAACGGCCGCACGGTGTTCCTGTTCTCGAAGGACTTCACCGTCTTCGGCGGCTCCCTGTCGGAGGCCCATGCCCAGAAGATCGTCAAGGTCCAGGACATGGCGATCAAGATGCGCGCCCCGATCATCGGCATCTTCGATGCCGGCGGCGCCCGTATCCAGGAGGGCGTGGCGGCGCTCGGCGGCTACGGCGAGGTGTTCAAGCGCAACGTGGCGGCCTCGGGGGTGATCCCGCAGATCTCGGTGATCATGGGTCCCTGCGCGGGCGGCGACGTCTATTCGCCGGCCATGACCGACTTCATCTTCATGGTCCGCGATACGAGCTACATGTTCGTCACCGGCCCCGACGTGGTGAAGACCGTCACCAACGAGGTGGTGACGGCGGAGGAACTCGGCGGCGCCAAGGTCCACACCACCAAGTCGTCCATCGCCGACGGCTCGTTCGAGAACGACGTCGAGGCGATCCTGCAGATCCGCCGGCTGCTCGACTATCTTCCCGCCAACAACACCGACGGCGTGCCGGAGATCGCGAGCTTCGACGATCCGCTGCGGCTCGACATGAGCCTCGACACCCTGATCCCGGACAATCCGAACAAGCCCTACGACATGGGCGAGCTGATCCGGCGCGTGGCCGACGAGGGCGACTTCTTCGAGATCCAGGCGACTTACGCGCGCAACATCATGACCGGCTTCGGCCGGATCGAGGGCCGCACCGTCGGCTTCGTCGCCAACCAGCCGATGGTGCTGGCCGGCGTCCTCGATTCCGACGCCTCGCGCAAGGCCGCCCGCTTCGTGCGCTTCTGCGATGCGTTCTCGATTCCGATCGTGACGTTCGTGGACGTGCCGGGCTTCCTGCCAGGAACCGCCCAGGAATATGGCGGCCTGATCAAGCACGGCGCCAAGCTGCTCTTCGCCTACAGCCAGGCGACGGTGCCGCTGGTGACGATCATCACCCGCAAGGCCTTCGGCGGCGCCTACGACGTGATGGCCTCCAAGCATGTGGGCGCCGACCTCAACTACGCCTGGCCCACGGCGCAGATCGCCGTGATGGGCGCCAAGGGCGCGGTGGAGATCATCTTCCGTGGCGAGATCGGCGATGCGGGCAAGATCGCCGAGCGCACCTCAGAATACGAGGACCGCTTCCTGTCGCCGTTCGTGGCGGCCGAACGCGGCTACATCGACGAGGTGATCATGCCCCATTCCACCCGCAAGCGGATCGCCCGGGCGCTGGGGATGCTGCGCACCAAGGAGATGGAGCAGCCTTGGAAGAAGCACGACAACATCCCGCTCTGAGCGGAACCCGGCGGGCCGGTCCATGCGGGACCGGCCCGCGCGGTATTTCCTTCGCGTCTCCCGCCAAAGCTGGCATGATCACCGCTTCGAAACGAAGAGGAACGTGCCATGGCGACGGAACAGAAGCGCGGCAGTCGCGAGGCCAAGAAGCCCAAGAAAGTCGTTCCCAAGACGAACGCGGCCGCCCCCTCCACCAAGGGTCAGGTGATCGCACCGCCCAAGGCCGGCAAGAAGTAAGGGGTCCGCAATCCCCCCCGTCGCGTCCCCCGTTCGGGCAGGAGGCCGACGGGATCAGGCCGGGCATCACACCCGGTCGGCACCGCCACCCTGCGCGGTGTGTCCCACCGGGGCGGCCTGTCCCCCGAGGTCGAGCAGGACGATTTCGGGGGGCACGCCGATGCGCACCGGGATGCGGCTCACCCCGAAGCCACCGGACACGATCAGGGTGCGGCCGTTCAGCCGGATATGCCCGTAGGCGAATCTGTGCCCGCGCCGCGACGGAACGACGGGCGAATGGCCGAACAGGCGGATCTGGCCGCCATGGGTGTGCCCGGCCAGCGTCAGCGACACCCGCTCGGGCATGTCGAGGAACAGGTCCGGCTCGTGGATCATCATCAGGATCGGCGCGGCATCGGTGATCTTCGCCAGCGTGCCGGAGAGATCGTCGCGGCCGCCCCCGCCGTTGAGCTTGAAGGCCTCCTGGTCGCCGACGCCGCCGATCCAGAACGGATGACCGTCCTTGACGAGGCGCAGGGCCTGATTCTCCATCACGGGAATGCCGCGCGCCTCCAGGGCTTGCTGCGACCGCACCGGCCCGTCGCGGCGCCGCTGCGCCGCCTCGTCCTCCCACCAATCGTGGTTGCCCAGGATGGCATGCACCCCGAGCGGCGCGCGCAGGCCCTCGACCACCCGGGCAAAGTCGCTCATGGCGATGCGCCGGTAGGTCACCATGGGGTGCCCCTCGTAATCGCCCAGCATCAGGATGAGGTCGGGCTTGAGGGCGTTGGTGGCGTCGACGATCTCGGCGATCCGGTCGAGCGGCATGAATGGC
>JAKONB010000055.1 GCA_022702195.1 Beijerinckiaceae bacterium
TCTTCACCGAGCGGGCCGCCGGACCCTCGCCGATGATCAGGTCGAGCTGATAATCCTCCATCGCCGGATAGAGGATTTCCTCCACGGCCGGGTTGAGGCGGTGGATCTCGTCGATGAAGAGCACGTCGCGCTCTTCGAGATTGGTCAGCTGCGCGGCAAGGTCGCCCGCCTTGGCGATGACCGGGCCAGAGGTCGAGCGGAAGTTGACCCCGAGTTCCCGCGCCACGATCTGGGCCAGCGTGGTCTTGCCGAGGCCGGGCGGCCCGACGAACAGCACGTGGTCGAGGGCCGAGCCGGTCTTCTTGGCCGATTCGATGAAGATGCTCATGTTGGCGCGCGCCGCCCGCTGCCCGATGAACTCGGACAGGCTCAGCGGGCGGATTGAGGTTTCGAGGTCGTCCTCCCGGCGCTCCGGGGTCAGCAGCGAATCCGGCAGCGGATGGAGGGTGGGCGACTTCGGCGACGGCTTGGGAGGTTTGCTCACACGGGCTCTCGTGAAGGCCCGCCATGGGCCGTGTCCATCGTCTGTTCTCTGGAGCGATGTCGCACAACGGCACGGATCGCGCTACAATCACGGCGGCGGCGGGTGGCCGCCAGGGACGCTCACGATGGGCAACACCTCCACCGCCTTCGAGATGACGGCTCTCGACGATTTCGAGGCGCTTCTCGCCGACAAGCCGCAGAATGAGCGTTGGGAATTGATCGGCGGCCGGGGGATGCGGATGATGGTCGGTGCGCGCTGGAAGCACGCACGGATCACCCGGAACATTGCGCGGCGTCTCGGCCATCCGTTCGACGCCGCCGATTCCTCGTGGCAGGCCTTCACCGAAATCTTTTTCATGAAGAGCCGTCCCCTGGATGCGGCGATGCTCCCCGACGTGATCGTGGTGTGCGGTGACCCGGCTCCGAGCGCGACGTCGGTCGACAATCCGAGTGTTCTGTTCGCGCCGCGTGTTCTGTTCGAGGTCCTCTCCCCAGGAACCGAGGCGCGGGACCGTTTCGAGAAATGGCCGGTCTATCAGCGCTTTCTCTCAAGCCAGCACGACGTGCCGGTCGCCCGGAACCAGGCCCATCCGGAGGTCTATGATCGTGTGAGGGGGAGTCTGGAGCGGCTTCCGGGTACTCGAAGATCTGGATGCAATCCTCGATCTTCCGGCGATTCACGTCACGCTGCCGCTGCGCGAGGTCTATCAGCACGTTCTTTGAGGACTGAGCGCCGGCGGGCCGGCGCTCAGGGTTGGCATCAATCCGCAGCCGGCGCGATCGCCTCGAGGCCGCCGATATGCTTCTGGGCGTAGAGCGGCAGGCCGATCTGCTGGATCAGGTTCAGCTGGGTCTCGAGGAAGTCGATATGGCCTTCCTCGTCGGAGGCCAGCGCCTCGAACAGGAGCTTCGACACGCGGTCGTTGATCGAGTCGCAGTACTGCGCCGCCTCGAGGTAGAGCGCGCGCGCCTCGGTCTCGGCGGCGAGATCGCACTCGATGATCTCCTGGACGTTCTGACCGATTCGCAGGGGGTCGAGCTCCTGCAGGTTCGGAAAGCCGTCGAGGAACAGGATGCGGTCGACGAAGCGATCCGCATGGTTCATCTCTTCGATGGATTCCTTGCGCCAGAATTTGGCGAGGTCGATATAGCCCCAGTCGTTGAGCATGCGGAAATGGAGCCAGTACTGGCTAACCGCCGTGAGCTCGCTGCGCAGTCCCCGATTGAGGTACTCGACGACCTTCGCATCACCCTTCATTAGCCCAATCTCCCTTGAGGCTCTACTAGACCGGAAGGGAGTCTCGCACGTTGGGCCGTGCCTAGGCGGCGATCCCCTCCTCCGTAGTTTGGACCTTGACCAAACTACAGCTGCTTGCGCAACCCGTTGAGCACGCATGGCCGGCCTCTTCGAGGGCGCCTTGCAGGGCATTCTGCAGGATCGAACGGATCGTGCGGGCGCAGCGCCCGCATTTCGGGCTGCAGCCGAGACAGGCCTGGACCTGGGCCGGAGTGCGCGGACAATCGGGGCCGCGATGAAGGCAGGCGCGCACGGCTTGGTCGGACAGGACGTTGCAGGAACAGACGATCATACGGGACCGTGACTCTTGCTCGACCGGCCGCCCGGAGCAGGCGCACCGCAGGATTCGGGAGGCCGGATGAAGGGCGATCCGGCCGGCGTAGCGACGCCGAATTCCGCGAGGATCCGGAAAACCCCAGGTTCGGCGTCAGGTTGAGGGCTAGATTAGAACGATTGAAAACTGCTTTATAATCAACGTGTTAGCGTGTCGCGTTTATGTGGCCCGAGTGTGGGCGCCGGTCAAGCGGCCGCGGCCCCTCGGGCGCGATTCAATCGTGCGACACGGCGCGCAGCTGGCGCGGTCCCGTCCGGGCGGCCCCGTCCCGGCAACCCGAGCGGCGGCGTCGGGCGGGGCTCATGCGTGGGTCTGCCGGGGGCAGGCGGCCGCCGGGGACGGCGGTCTACCGTGCGAGCTCGCGCAGGCCCAGGCGGATCAGGGTCTTGGCTTCGGCGCCTTCCCCGGCACTGGCCAGAACCGCAGCGATGGCGGAGGAGGCCTGCACCGGCGCGTAGCCCAGATTGACCAGGGCCGAGACCGCATCGGCTACGGGCTGGGGGGCGGAGCGGTCCGCCACCGCGCCGTTGAGGGCGATCACCGCCGGGTCGATGGGGGCGAAGGCCGGGGCCTTGTCCTTGAGTTCGGCCACGAGGCGCGCCGCCAGCCGCGGGCCGACGCCGGGGGCGCGGGCCACGGCGGTCTTGTCGCCCATGGCGAGGGCGGATGCGAGGGCGTCGGGCTCCAGCACCGAGAGCAGGCCAAGCGCCACCTTCGAGCCGACGCCCTGCACGGTCTGGAGCAGGCGGAACCACTCGAGCTCGGGGTCGGAGCGGAACCCGTAGAGGCGGATCATGTCCTCGCGGACATAGGTCTCGATGGCCAGACTCGCGGCCTCGCCGATGGCAGGCATCCGCT
>JAKONB010000080.1 GCA_022702195.1 Beijerinckiaceae bacterium
AGGTCGTCTCCATCCAGTCCCCCCCCTCGGGCAACGGGCAGCCCTACTTCGCGGCGGCGGCTCCCATGCGGGCCAAGCGCGGAGGCGCGGCCGTCCCTCTCGTCGCCGGCAGCATCGAGACCGGGGCCGAGGTCGCCGCCATTTTCGCGATCGTGCCGTGAGCGCCGCCCCGCTGCGCATCCTGCTCGTGGTGGCGGTCGCCCTGGTGGATACCGATGGGCGCGTCCTGCTCGCCCAACGCCCACCGGGCAAGCAACTCGCGGGTCTGTGGGAATTCCCGGGCGGCAAGGTCGAACCGGGCGAGCGACCCGAGGAGACGTTGATCCGGGAACTCGCGGAGGAGCTCGGCATCGTCGTCAAGGAAGCTTGCCTCGCCCCCCTCACCTTCGCGAGCCACGCCTATCCGGATTTCCACCTGCTGATGCCGCTCTACGTCTGCCGGCGATGGGAGGGTCAGCCACGGTCCCTGGAAGGGCAGGCCCTGAAATGGGTGCGGCCGCGCGACCTCAAGGATCAACCGATGCCGCCGGCGGATGCGCCGCTCATTCCCTTCCTGCTCGATCTTCTGGGTCCTTGATCGCTCTTGCCGCCTGCGTCACCTTCCCGGCAGGAGAGGACGGGCGGCATGGCGAAGACAGCTGCGGCGAACATCAAGGTCGAGACGGCCGTCAAGCCCAAGCGCGCGCCGCGCAAGACCACCCCTAGCCCGGAGACGCTCACCGAACTCGGCCTTGCCCGGCTGATCGACCTCGTGCTCGGCGAGACCGGACGCAACCCATCCTTCAAGAAGCTGGTCACGGCCGCGATCGCCGGGCTTCAGGGGCCGGAAGCCGTGGCGGCCCTGATCGACCGCCGCCTGACCGCTCTGGAGCGGGCGCGCAGCTACGTCGACTGGCAGAAGCGGAGGGCCTTTGCCGCCGATCTCGACACGATGGTCTCGGCCCTCGTCGCCGAACTCGCGCCGCGCGACGCCGAATCCGCCCTGGACCGGTTGCTGCGCTTCCTCATCGGTTCCCCCACCGTGCTGGAGCGGGTGGACGATTCCAACGGGCAGGTCCACGGCGTCTACGAGCGTGCGGCCGATGCGGCGGTGACCATCGCCGAAGGATTAAGTGAGGCGGCATCCGCCCGATTGGCGCTACGGCTCGTCACGCATGTCGAGACAGACGGATTCGACCTTCTCGAGGACCTGTTCCTGCACCTCATCGCTACGGTACCGGAGACGATTTTGGGGGAGGTCGACGCGGCCCTTGCGGCCGCGATGCCGCCAAGCCCGAAGAACCCGGAGAAATCCGAGACATCCTGGTCCTTCTCGCTCACACGGTCGCGCTATGGCCAGATGCGCCAGGCGATCGCGGACCGGCGCAGCGATGTCGACGCCTTCATCCGGCTCGAGCAGGACATTGCCGGCAAACGCCCGGATCGGATCGCCATCGCGGAACGATTGCTCGTGGCGAACCGTGCAGCGGAGGCCCTCGACTGGGTGCGGCGCCCGCAGCCGCGCGGCCTGGTGGTGGTGACACGCCAGGACTTGCTGACCGGACATTTCGATCCCGCGGCCCCGGAGCGCGAACGCCTTGCCGTGGAGATCCGGATCCTCGACACACTCCGCCAGTCGGACGCGGCCCAGACCTTACGCTGGGAAGCTTTCGAGAAGACGCTCGATCGGGAGATGCTGCGGGCCTATCTCGCGAAGCTCCCGGATTTCGAGGACGACGAGGCCCTGAGACGCGCTTTCGACCGGGCGGAGTACCATCCCGATCCCTACCGCGCGCTCTACTTCTTCACGTATTGGCCGGCGCCCGAGCGGTCGGCCCGCCTCGTTCAATCGAAATGGGCCGACTGGGATGGGAACCGTTACGACGTCCTCGTGCCCGCCGCCGAGGCTCTGGAGCAGACGCATCCGGTTCATGCCGCCCACCTCTATCGCCTGATGATCGACGACATCCTGACCAGCGGCCGCTCATCCGCCTATGGATACGGCGCTCGCCATCTCGCGAGCCTGGACGCGTTGGCAGCGCGCATCCCGGCGGGGGAACTGGATCCTGATCCGAAAGCCTATCGGGACGGCCTGATGAAGGCGCATGGCCGCAAACGGGCTTTCTGGGCGCTGGTCGATGCCTGACGATGTCGGATCAATCGGAAAGGTCGACGACCTCGATGGCATCCACCTTGTCGGGATAGAAAGCGAGGTGATCCCGGATCGCCGCGACCGCCGGATGAGGATTCCGATAGGTCCAGACCGCATCGGGCCGCAGCACGCCATCGACCACGAGGTCGAAATAGCCGGCATCGCCCTTGTACGGGCATCGCGTGCTGCGCGTACTGGGCCGAAGGAAAGCCTCCGGGACATCGGCGCGCGGGATGTAGAAGACCGGCGGATCGGCGGCCTCGGTGAGAACCAGGGCCGCATCGGTCTGCGCGATCGTGACGCCGGCCAGACGGACGCGCACGCGGCCGGTGCTCGGCGACAGGGTGATCGGATGGTCTGGGCCGGGCTCTCTCACGGCGGGGTCTCTCACTGTTTGTCTCCCTCGGAATGGTGTTCCGTCGTTCCCAAGGCCTCGGCGAGCCGGGTCTTGGCACTCCCTGGCTTCAAGGGCTTCTGCTGGCTCACGTGCGGCGCCCAGCCGGAGAGCCAGAGGACCTCGAAGGTCGCGCGCAGGCGCCCATCCGGGTCCGAGAAGCGTTCGGCATAGAGGGACATGGCACGCATCAGCGTCGCCCGGCGCAGGGGCGTGCGACGCCGCTCGGTCAGGACGTTGGTCAGACCCATGGCGCGCAGATCCCGCATCAACGCGATGGGGTGGGCGTAACGCACGGTCAGGGTTTCGACGTCGGTGACCGGGAGGGCGAAGCCCGCCCGTTGCAGCAGGCCGCCCATCTCGCGGATCTCGACGAACGGGGCCACGCGCGGACTCACACCGCCTTCCATGTCGCTCTCGGCCTGTGCGAAGACCTGGCGCAACTCGGTGAGGGTCCGGCCACCGAGGAGGCACCCCACGAACACACCGTCCGGCCGCAGGCTGCGCCTGACCTGGGCGAGCGTGCCGGGGAGATCGTTGACGTGCTGGAGCGCTAGGAGCGAGACCGCGAGATCGAACGAAGCGGGTGCCAGCGGCAGGGCTTCGGGATCGGCGACCGTGGTGAGGATTTGGGGCTCTACCTCGGGCAGCGGAGCCAAACGCAGGACTGTATCGGCCCGCCCCTCGCCGAGGAGCGATCGCGCGGCCGCCGCGCTGGGCGTGCCGAGGTCGAGGGCGACCGGAAACCGGCGCAGAATCGCGCCGAGCCGCTCGCCGAGATCGTCCACTGCGCGGGCGAGGAGAAAGTCCGCGTAACCCGCGCGCCGCGCACGGGCGAGACGAAGGCGGGCGAGCGCGGTGTCGAAGAGCGGAGGAGGCGTCATCGTCCCTCTAGATGGCGTACCCGATCGCGATGCGCCAGCGCCCGTCACGATCCGGTCATCGCACCGTCGGCGGGGAACGCAATCCCGGACCATCCCGTTACGGGTCGGCAAACGATAGCAGGTCTCCGGGAGCCCACGTCATGAAGCGTCTTGTGTTCGGTACTGCGATGGTTGTCGCGGCTCTCGCCAGCGCCGGTGGCGCCGAAGCGAAGGGGTGTCTCAAGGGGGCCGTCGTCGGGGGGCTCGCGGGCCACGTGGCGGGGCATGGCGTCCTGGGTGCCGCCGCCGGCTGCGCCGTCGGTCGTCATCAGGCCAACAAACGCGATCGCGAGCAGAACCAGGCCCCCGCTCCCGTCTCGCGCTGACGGTCGCCCCATTCCCGGAGCGCGCGTTCCGCGGTTAAGCTCGCCGCATGAACGTCGCGCTCCGTGTCGTCACCGTGGGTCTTCGGTCCGTGTGGTCCGGCGCCCTCGGCCTCGTCTACCCGCCCACCTGTCCCGGCTGCGCGGCGGCGACGGCCGATCCGCACGCCCTGTGCCCCTCATGCTGGTCGCGGATGCGGCTCATCGAACGACCGTTCTGTCAGCGTTTGGGAATACCCTTCGCGCTGGATCACGGCACCGGGACATTGATCTCCCCCCGCGCCCTCGCCGATCCACCGGTCTTCGCGCGCGCCCGCGCCGTCGCCCTCTACGATGGGACGGCGCGCGATCTCGTCCATCGCCTGAAATACAACGACCGGCTCGACCTTGCCGCGGTCCTCGCCCGCATGATGGCCTCCGCCGGACGCGAATTGCTGTCGGAGACGGATTGCCTCGTTCCGATCCCGCTCCACTACCTTCGCCTGTGGCGGCGCCGGTTCAACCAATCTGCGGTGCTGGCGCGCGGGATCGGGGCGATCGCGCAGCGCCCCTCCGATCCGGGCCTCCTCGCCCGCGTGAAGGCGACGCGGTCCCAGGTCGGGTTGAGCCGGTCGGCGCGGGCGGCCAACCTTCAGGGCGCCTTTCGGGTGCCGGACGCGGCCCGTCCCCGCCTCCAGGGGCGCCGGATCCTCCTGATCGACGACGTGCTGACCACCGGAGCGACGGCCAATGCGGCCTCGCGGGTCCTGCTGCGGGCGGGTGCCCGCTCGGTCGATATCCTCACCTTCGCTCTCGTCGACGAGGCGAACGGCTGAACCGAAGAGGAGACCCGGTAGGGTCCCCTCCGGCTCAGATCGTGGCCGGGTCGAGATGCCTCGCGGGCACCGCCGCCGGCGTGGCCGAGTCCAGGACCTTGCCGCGAGGCCCGACCCAGGTGCCGACCCAGCGCCGCTGCCACAGCAGCAGGCAGCCCAGCACCACGGCGGCGAAGACCGCGTAGCCGACGAAACCGAGGGCGAACGACCCGGTATATTGCTTCGACAGCCCCATGACGTTCGGCAGGATGGCGCCGCCGAGGGCACCGACCTCGCCGATCATCGAGCCGGCCACCGCCGTATTGGCGGGCCACCGCAGCGGCACGAGCTGGAACAGCGCTCCGTTGCCTGCGCCGAGCGCGGCGAAGCACAGCATGAACAGCAGGGTGGTGACGGCGAGCGAGGGCGTGGCGGTGAGCAGGAGGAACGAGCCGACGGCGGCGATCAGCACCACGGACAGGACCATGATTCCGCCGAGGCGATCGGCGAAGTATCCGCCGGCCACGCGGATGCCGGAACCCATCAGGGCGGCCAGCATGGTGAGACGGCCGGCCTCGACCTTCGTCACGGCGAACTGCTCGTAGAAGAACGTCGGCAGGAAGTTCGACAGTCCGATGAAGCCGCCGAAGGTAATGATGTAGATCAGGTTGAAAGCCCAGCCATCCTTCTCGAACAGGCACGAGACATGCTGCTTGAAGGATTGGTGCTCGGCATCCGGCGGCTCCTTGGCGAGAAAGATCATCACAAGGAGCGGGATCGCCATCACGCAGCCGGCGAAACCATAGACCGCCTGCCAGCCATAGGCCTGGGCCAAGGGGGGGGCGAACAGCACGGCCAGCACGGTGCCGGAATTGCCGGCGCCCGCAATGCCCATGGCGAGGCCCTTGTGCTCCTTGGGAAACCAGCCGGACCCGAGCGACAGGGCGACGCCGAAGGAGGCTCCGGCGATGCCGAGGAGCACGCCCATGGCCAGCACCTCGTCGTAGGTGTCCACCATGAAGAAGCCGAACGCCATCGCCAGCATGATGATGGACATCTCGGTGATCGCGGCGTTCTTGCGGCCGATATACTGGGCCAGCACACCGAGCGGGAAGCGCATGATCGCCCCGGCCAGGATCGGCAGCGAGATCATGAACCCGGTCTGGGCGGGCGTGAGTTTGTAGGTCTCGGTGATGAACGGACCCATCGCTCCGTTCAGCACCCAGATGGCGAAGCAGAAATCGAAGTAGAGGAAGGCGGCGAACAACGTGGGAGGATGACCGGATTTCATCACGGTCTTGAAACTGGCCATGGGCGTCTCGTCTCAAGGTTTGCGGTCTCGGCGCCGACGACGCCACCGCCTATTCCAAGGGATCCGGACCTGCGCCGTCCGCCTGCGGGGCGCCGTTGACCCGCACGCCGCCCGGGGGGCGACAAACCGAGCAATGCACCCGGCGTGCCAAGTCGGGATCGAGCGGTGAGATCGCCGATGCCCTGGGACGGCTCTGCGAGGGCGCGCCGGACGTCGCGATCTGTGCCGCTATCCTTGGCAGACGATGCCCAACAAGCGTGCGTCGGATCGATCCCGTTCGAAGTCAGGCGGTCGGTCCGGCTCCGTCCACCACCCGGACGACCGAGCGTCCGTTGCCGCGCTTCTCCACACGGACCTGCACCGCGATCCGGTCGATCATGGCGGCCACGTGGGTGATCACCCCCACCTTGCGCCCCCGGCCCTGAAGGGTTTCCAGGGCATCCACCGCGAGATCGAGGGTCTCCGCATCCAGCGAGCCGAAGCCCTCGTCGATGAACAGGGTATCGACGAAGGATTGCCGCCCCTCCAACCCGGACAATGCCAGCGCGAGGGCGAGCGAGACGAGGAACCGCTCGCCGCCGGAGAGGCTGCGCGTCGCCCGGACCTCGTCGCCCATGTCGCGGTCGACCACATGAAGGGCGAGGTCGGTCGTGCGGCTGCGGGCGAGGCGGTAGCGTGGGCTGAGGGCCTTGAGCTGGACGTTGGCGAGCTGGACGAGATGCTCCAGGGTGACGCCCTGGGCGAAGCGGCTGAACTTTCCACCATTGGCGGAGCCGATCGCTTCGTTCACCGCCTCCCAATAGGCGAACTCCGCCTGCGCCGCGGCGATCTGCTCCGCGAAGCCCGCCGCCTGCACCCGCGCCGCGTCATCGCGGGCGATCTCCGAGGCGATGGCGCCGAGGCGTTGCTGATGCGCGGCCATTGCCGCCGCGATCGTGGACGCCGCTGCTTCGACGCTCGGAACGTCGATGGCGGGCGTGGCGGCCATCAGGATCTCCAGATCCGCGCGCCGCGTTCCGAGGGCCGCCTCAGCCTCCGCCCCCTCGCGGGTGAGGGCCTCGATCCGATTGCGCAGAGCTACGATGATCTCGGGGGCTGCACCGAGCAGAACGGCGACGTCATCCGGCTGGCGTGGAGCGCAGGCCTGGACGAAGGCGTTTCGAGCCGCTTCGAGGCGGGCGGTTTCCCGGGCCTCCCGCGCCATCGCGGCCTCCTGCGCGGCCCGTGCCGCGGCACGCCGGGCCGCCGCGTCGGAGCGCCCCGCATGCGCCGCCTCCAAGGCCTCCCGAGCGGCACGGCGGCCATCGTTGACACGCGTCCGATGGACCGCTGTTTCCTCACCGTCGAGGAGGGCCGCCCGCTCGGCGCGCAGGGCGTGCAATTCCGTGCGCCGGTTCTCCGCCGCCGCGCGCGCTTCACCCGCGGTGGCCGCTGCGCCCTGCGCGGTCGCGGCACTCGCAGCTTGCCGCGTGGTCAGATCCCGCATCTCGGCTTCAAGCGCGCGGTGGCCATCGCGCAGCTCCCGATGGGCCGCGCCGATCGCCTTCACCCGGTGGGACGCCGCGGTGGTATCCCGGTCGAGATCGGACAACGACAGGTCCGCGGCCGTGAGGTAGGGGGCGACATCCCGGGCCAGGGCGGCGAGACGCTCTTCCGACGCGATCACGCGCTCGCTCTCGCGTTCGACGAGCAATTGCGCGGTCCGCCCCGCTTCGCGCGCGTCCCGCGCCGCCTTCTCGGCCTCTTCGATCGCGGAACCGGCAAGCTCGATGACCTGTGACAGGTCCGTGATCTCGCTGCGCAGGCGTTGAGCGGCCTCCAGGGCTTCGGCGACCCGCGACCGCGCCGCGCGTGCCGCCGTGTCGAGGCGTTCGAGGCCTGCGGTGGCCTCGGCATCGAGACGATCCGGCACCGAACCGTCGAGGGACGCCGTCCGGCTGGCCTCGTCGATGAGGGGGCGCCACCGCGCATAGGCGTCCGCCGCCTCGACCAGGGCGGTCCGCGCCCGCTCGCCCTCGCGTTCAGACGCGGCCATGCGCTGGGTTTCGGCCCCCACCCGTGCGGCCGCACCCGCACGGGCCTCCATCGCCGCATGGATGTCCTGGTCGAGCGCGTCGCGGCGGCTGCGGATCGCCTCCGCTACGGACAGGAGGTGATCGTCCGTTCGGGTACCGGGATGCTCCAGGGCGCCGCAGACGGGACACGCCTCGCCGGGGACGAGGAGACTGCGCAGATGGGCCGCCTGATCGGAGACGCTGCCATCCGCGAGTTCCGCCAGGAGGGCGATCTCACCGCGCGCATGCGCGGCGAGGGCCTGGGCGCGCTCCGCCGCATCCTGCGCTGTTTGCGCCTGACTGCGAGCGTGTCGCGCCGCTTGTGTCGCCGCCTCGGCCTCCTCCCGACGCAGGGAGCCCTCCCGATGCAGCCGCGCCACCGAAAGAGCCTGGGCGGTGGCCTCGATGCACCGGCCCAGGGTCACATCGCGGTTCCGAACGGCCGTCTCGTCGAGGGCAGCGAGCGCCTGCATGCGGTCCGCCCGCCGTGCAAGGCTGCCGTCGCGACCGGACCGGATCTCGCCGATGCGCAGATCCTCGGCGGCCGCAATGGTCCGGTTGCGCTCGTCCTCCTTCCGGGCCTTGGCCGCAGCCGCGCGCGCGGCCGTACAGGCCGTGCGGGTCGCGCCATAGGCGGCGAAGAGCGATGCGGCCTCCTCGGCGCGGTCGGCCAGCAGGGCGCGGGATGCTTCGTCCCGCAATCTCTGGGCCGCCGCCATCTCGGCGGCATGGACCGTCGCCAGCGACCGATCGACGGCATCCCGGGCGGAGAGGGCCTTGCCGAGGGCCAGTTCGGAATCACCGGCGGCACGTTCGGCTCGCCTCACCTCCTCCGCTGCCGCGTCGATGCGGCTGTCGAGCCGGGCAGCCTCCGTCCAGACCGGACCGAATGCCTTGAAGCGCGCCTCCATCGTCGCGTCTTGCTGCTGAGCCTGGGCGTGGACCGCCTCCGCCGTCACGGCGGCGGCCTCGGCGTCGGCGAGGCTCGTCTGCGCCACGCTCAAGCCGGTTTGCGCATCGGCCTGCTCGCGCGCGGCCCTCGCGCGCTCGTCCGACAGGCGTCGCAGGGGCTCCACCGCGTCCAACTCGGCCAGTCTGTCGCGATCGTCCCGACAGGCCGCCAGGGCGGCCTGCGCGCTCGCCCATCGCGTCGCAGCCGCCTCCACTTGCGCACGCCCGGCTACGATCCGCGCCGCCTGATCGAGCTGGCCTCGAAGCGCTCCGAGTTCGGCCGCCCTCGTCTCGACCTCGGCGTGAACGGCCTCACGCTCGGTCAGAACCGCCGCCCGTGCCGGCTCGTCGAGGAGCCCGATCGCATCGCGGCGGGTCTCCAGCAGCTTCAGGGCGGTCCGCCGCGTCTCGGTCCCGCCGTGAACCTGTTTCGAGATCTCGGAATAGATTCCCGTTCCGGTGATCTTCTCGAGGAGTTCGGACCGTTCCCCCTCGGCCGCGAGCAGAAAGGCATCGAACTCGCCCTGCGCCAGCAGGACCGTGCGCCGGAACTGATCGAAAGTGAGATCGGTCAGCCGCTCGACGGCGGCGGCGACCAGCATCTTGCCGGTCTCCACCACCGTGCCATCGTCGAGCCGAATGAGGCTGCGCCGGTCGTTCTGCAACCGGCCATCGGCCTTGCCGCGCGCCCGGACGGTCTCCCAGCGCACCCGATAGGAGACCCCGTCCTGACCGACGAAATCCACCTCGGCGAACCCCTGCGCCGCGCCGCGCCGCAGGATGGCGCGCCCATCGGTGGAGCTGACGGTCTCGCCGCTCGGATCGGGCGTGTCCTCGCGGCGGCCGGTGGCGACCCGGGGGTATCGACCGTAGAGCGCGAGGCAGAGGGCATCGAGGAGCGTCGATTTACCGGCCCCGGTCTCGCCCGTGATGGCGAAGATGCCGGTGGCGCCGATCGGCCCGGCAGCGAGGTCGATGGCGAAAGGAGCCGCGAGGCTGGCGAGGTTCTCGCCACGGATCGCGAGGATACGCACGTGTCACACCCTGGGATATCTGTTGCGGCCAGCCTCGGAGCATCGGTCCGAAAGGCGGCCGCCGGCTTTCGGAAAAAGACGATGCAGAATCAAGAGCCTAGAGCATCACCCCAAATCCGATTTCTGGGACGATGCTCGAGAAACCGCGCTTCTTCTACCATGTCTGGCCGACGGCACGAGGCTCCGGCGCGACACGGCCAGGGCATAACTCCCACGCTCCTCGTTCGAATCGCCGCGAACGCTCCGCTCGAACCCGATGCGCCAGGGAAGGAGCGGTCTCAACCATCCGCCTGAAATGCCGCGAGCGGCGCCGTGATGGCGCAGGTGACGCCGCTCGGCGGATAGGCGAGCGCGATGACGCCACCGACCTGCCCCGCCAGGCCCCGCTCGATGAAGCGGGTTCCGAATCCCTTCCGGGACGGCGGCGTGACGGGCGGGCCGCCGATCTCGCGCCAGGAGAAGGCGAGCTGCGGCTCCGCCGCATCGTCGACCACGTCCCAGCGGATCGCCACCCAGCCGGCTTCGTGCGAGAGCGCCCCGTACTTGGAGGCATTGGTCGCCAGTTCGTGCAGCATCAGGGCCAGGGACAGGGCCGGCTTGGCGCCGATCTCGATGTCCGGGCCTTCGAGCCGAAAGCGTCCGGGTCGATCCTCGTGCAGCTTCAGCGCGCCGCGGACCACCGGGCCGACCAGCGTACTGCCGAGCGCACCGCCCATGAGCAGATCGTGCGCTTGGCCGAGGGCGATCAGCCTGCCAGCCAGAACCTCTTTGGCCATGTCGACATCGGATGCCGTGCGCATCGTCTGCGTCGCGATGGATTGGACCATGGCGAGCAGGTTCTTCATCCGGTGGCTGAGTTCGCGGTTGAGAAGCTCCTGCTGTTCCTCCGCGCGCAAGCGGGCCAGGGCGGCGCGCGTCCGGTCGACGACGTTGCGGACGAAGGCGACGGAATCCGGGGTCCAGGCGCGCGGTCGGTGATCGTGCAGGCAGAACACCGCCACGAGCCGCCCCCGCTCCATCAGCGGGATGTTGAGGAAGGCGCGAACGCCCAGACCGCGGAAAGCCGTCGGATCCGGCACCAGGGCGGTGTCCTCCACATCGGCGACGGCGACGTCCCGCCCCTGCCGCAGTTCCGGGAGGAACCGACCGAAATCGGTGAAGCGGTGCCGGCCGGCAATGGTGGCCGAGCCGTCCACACTCCAGTCGCGGACGATATCCAGGTGCTCGCCGCACTCTGCGATGGCGCCGTAAGCAGCCCGGGTGAGGCCCAGGGTTCGCCCGGCGATCTCGGCGGCCGTGAACGCGATCGCGGCGGGGTCCTGCAACTCACGCAGCCGATCCCCGAGCTCCACCAGCGCCGCCTGACGCTCTTCGGCCCGCTTGCGATCGGTGATGTCGACGGATGCACCGGGGAAGCGAATGGGCATGCCCTGGGCGTCACGGACGAGGCGGCCGCGCGCGAAGAGCCATCGATACGCCCCATCGGGCTGGACGATCCGGTATTCGCAGGAGAATTCCTCGGCGCCGGCGAACAGGCGCTCCAGCTCGGCGTCGAACACGGGGCGATCGTCAGGATGGAAGTTTTGCTGGTACTCCTCCAGAGGCGCCCCCCGGGCGGCCCGCTCCGGATCGACCGAGTAGATCCGCGCGAAGTTGGCGTCGGCATAGACGAGATCCTCCTTGAGGTCCCAATCCCAGGTCCCGATCATGCCGGCGGCGTTCAGCGCGAGCGACAGGCGCTCCTCGGACCGCCGCAACCCCGCCTTGGCGGCCTTCCGCTCGGTCACGTCGACCACGGTGAGAACGGCGCCCTGCACCACGCCGTGATCGAGGATCGGTGCGTTCGTGGTGATGACGTCACGGGTCGAGCCGTCCCGCCGGAAGAACACCGTCGCGCGCTCGCGCAGGGGCACTCCGGCTTTCAGGGCCCGCACCACCTCGCATTCCTCGGCGGGAAACGGCGAGCCGTCGGCGTGGTGGTGATGGGCGGTGGCGTGCAGGTTTCGCCCCAGCAGGGCGCCCGACGGCCAACCGAGCAGCGCCTCGGCGGCGGGGTTGGCGAAGACGATCGTGTCATCGGCGGATAATTGGAACACCGCCTCGCTCAGGTGATCCGTCACGGTCTGGAGCAGCGACGTCTGGTGGCGCAGGGCCTCGTCCGCCCGACGCTGGGCGGTGCGGTCGCGCAGGATCTTCAGGTAGCCCACATGGGTGTCGTCGTCGGCCTTGAGCGGCATCATCTCGCCCATCGCCCAGAAGCGCGTGCCGTCCTTGCGGCGGTGCCAGCGCTCGTCGCTCGCCCGCCCCATCTCGCGAGCCATGGTCATTTCCCGCGCGGGACGGTCCACCGCCTGGTCCTCGCCGAGGAAGAACACGTCGGCGGGGCGGCCGAGCATCTCCGCCTCGGTCCAGCCGAGGATGCGGTGAGCGCCGGCGTTCCAACTCGTCACAAGGCCTTCCAGGTCCATGGCGACGATGCCGTAATCGATGGCGCTCTCGAGGATCGCCGCGTTCAGGCGATCGCTGGCGCGGCGCTCGAGCAGGGCGCGCCGGAGGTCCAGCTGGGTCATCACCTGCCGGCCCAGGGTGCGCAGGACGAAGGCCTGATCCTCCGTGAAGGCGTGGGGTTGCGTATCGAGCACGCACAGGGTGCCGATCGCCACCCCCTCGGGGGCCCGCAGGGGCATGCCGGCGTAGAAGCGCAGATGCGGCGCGCCGGTCACCAGCGGATTCCGCGCCGTGC
>JAKONB010000123.1 GCA_022702195.1 Beijerinckiaceae bacterium
GCCTCGATCGTCTGGGGCATGACGCCGTCATCGGCGGCCACCACCAGCACCACGATGTCCGTCACCTTGGCGCCACGGGCACGCATGGAGGTGAAGGCCGCGTGGCCGGGGGTGTCGATGAAGGTGACCATGTCGCCGCTGGGGGCTGCGACCTGGTAGGCGCCGATATGCTGCGTGATGCCGCCGGCCTCGCCGGAGACCACGTTGGCCTTGCGGATCGCGTCCAGCAGCGAGGTCTTGCCGTGATCGACGTGACCCATGATCGTGACCACCGGGGGACGCGGATCGAGATCCTCCTCCAGGTCCGGCTCGTCGTTGAACAGGCCCTCTTCCACGTCCGATTCCGCCACGCGGCGCACGGTGTGGCCGAGTTCCTCGGCGATGAGCTGGGCCGAATCCGAGTCGATCACGTCGGTGATCTTGTGGATCTCGCCCTGCTTCATCAGGAGGCGGATCACGTCGACGGCCCGCTCCGACATGCGGTTGGCGAGTTCCTGGATGGTGATCGTCTCCGGGATCGTCACCTCACGCGAGAGCTTCTCCTTCTGCTCGACGTGACGGTTCCCGCTCATGCGCTGCTGACGGCGGCGGAACGAGGCGACGGAGCGCGTGCGCTCGTCTTCGCCCGAGGTCGCCGTGGCGATGGTGAGACGGCCGCGGTTGCGGTCGCCGCCCGGCTGCTTGGGGGTCTTGGGCGGCGTGATGATCTTGAGCGGCATGCCCGGACGACGGATCACGCGCTTCTGCTCGTTCTCCTCCTCCGCGGCCTGCGGACGGCCCGGGGCGCGGGCCGTGGTGGCGGCCGCGCCCGGACGGGCGGCGGTCGCGGCGGCGGGCGTCGCGGTCACTTCCGGCTCGGGAGCCGGGGCGGGGCGCGCCATGAAGTTCAGGTCGCGCGGCTTGCGCACGTCGGCCGTGATGGTCTTGCGCGGCTCGGACGAGGCGGGACGCGCGGTCAGCGGCGGACGCGCCGCCGGAGCGGCGGCGGCCGGGGCGGCCGGACGCGCGGCCGGGGCGGCGGGGCGAGCCGACGGAGCCGCCGGAGCCGCCGGACGGGCGGCGGCCGGAGCCGGCGGCGCAGCGCGAACGATGGTGGGGGCGGCCGGCATTGGCGCGGTCTTCGAAACCGTGGGCGCTCCGGTCCGAGCCGGGGCGGCCGCCTCGGATGCGGCCGCCTTGTCGGACGAGGCAGCGGCCTTCTCGGACTCGGCGGCGGCCTTGGCCGCTTCCTCCGCGGCGAGCTTGCGCGCGGCTTCGGCGGCGGCGAGGCGCTCCTCTTCCTCCTTGCGGCGGCGGGCCTCCTCCTCGCGCTTGCGGGCCTCGGCGGCCTCACGCTCGCGCTGCTCGGCGGCGAGACGCTCGCGCTCGGCGGCGGCCTCCGCCTCCGCGCGCTGCTTGGCTTCCGCCTCGCGCCGCTTCGCGTCGGCGAGCGCCGCCGCGCGGGCATTGCTCTCCTGCTCGCTCAGCGTGCGTAGCACGACGCCCGACGCGGAGCGCTGGGCCTGACGGGGGGCCGCGGGTGGCGGGGGCGGCGCGACCCGGGTGGCGGGCGCGACCGGGGTCGTCTCCCGCACGGGTGCCGCCGGTGCCGCGCCGATGACACGGCGCTTCACCGTCTCGACCACGACCTGCTTGGTCCGGCCATGGGAGAAGCTCTGACGCACCGTTCCCTGCTCGATCGGGCGCTTCAAGGACAGCGGCTTCGAAGGGGGTCTCGCCTGCGTCTTGTCGCCCGGATTATTCGTATCGCTCATTCAGTCCAAACCCTGAGGGTTTCCATCGTCCCGTGAACCGGCAAACTGCTGTGCGCCGGGCGAATCCGTCACTTGGTCGTCGTGCAGATCGGAGACGGTCTTCCCATGACGGGGTGGACCGGCTTCCTCGGCCGTCGTCGCCAAACCTTCGAAGGAGCGGAGCCGACGCCAACGCGCAAGGCAGCCGGTGCTCCCGACTCCTGCGACGAGAGCCGCATGTATCACATGATCCCGACCCAAGGCCATGTCCAATTCTGCGTTGGACAGGTCATCGATGATCGGTACACGGGATATGGCATCCCCATGACGGCGGTGCAATGCCGCAGCGATCTTCCGGCGGCCATCCGCACTGCCATCCGAGGCCTGAATCACCGCCGCGACGCCGATTTTGTCGCCAATGGCCGATTCGACCTTGGCGAATCCGGCCACCACGCAGCCGGACTTGTTGGCCAGGGACAGGGATTGGCGCAGATCCGCCCGCAACCCGAGGGCGATTCGGTCGGCCAGATCGGCGGGCACGGCCGCGTCCCCGGTCTTGAAGGCGCGCTGGAAGGCCCGGCGCTTGAGCGCCTGCGCAACGATCGCCCGGGTCGGCGTCAGCCACGCGCCCCGTCCGGGCAGGCGGGCGCGCAGATCGGGCACCACCGCGCCATCGGGGGCGAGCACGAAACGGATGAGATTCGCGGGGGGCTGCGCCACTCGGGTGACGAGGCAGGTCCGTTCGGCACCCGCGCGGCCGCGACCCAGGCCGGCATCGAGCGCATCGCTCGGATCGGTCTCGGGCGTCTCGGCCGTCGGATCGGGGGATTCGGGGACCATGCTGCTCAGGCTTGCTCTCGTCGGGTTCCGGCCGGATCGCCACCGGGTCTCCCTTGGAAGACAGGACGATCCGGAGCGCGATACGATCCCGGGGGGATCGGTTTTTTTGATCGGAGACCCGGACTGGGCGTCCTGACCCTGCGCGTCAGGGCATTGGCCGGTGATCCGCGACCGGCCCCCTCTCCCGCTCGGGAGAGGGGGCCGGGGTGAAGAATGTGCCCCATCCAAAGATGTCGCGCACCTCAACCCCGACCCTCTCCATCCAGGAAAGGGACCCGCGCCGCCTTCGACGATGAGTCGGTCCATCCCGGCGCCGGAGGATGCTCGCCGCGCCGGGATGGACCGGCCGGGATCAGGCCTCGGCCTGCGCCTCGGTCGCCTCGCCCTCACCCTCGGCGGGCTCGGCCTCCGCCGGGGCCTCGATCCAGCCGGCGCGAACGCGGGCGGCCATGACCATGGCCTCGGCCTCGGCGCGGGAGACCTCGAATCCGTCGAGGTACCCGGCATGCCGGGTCGCCTCGGGGCCACGGCCCTCGGTGTAGCCCACCAGATCGTCGGTGGCGCAGCCGGCCAGATCCTCGATGGTCTTCACATCGTTCTCGCCCAGCGCCACCAGCATCGGGGTGGTGATGCCGTCGATCTCGCGCAGCTCGTCCGGCACGCCGAGTTCCTGGCGCTTGGCGTCGAACTCCGATTCCACGCGGGCGAGGTGATCCTGGGCGCGGGCCTGGATCTCGTTGCCGCTCTCCTCGTCGAGGCCCTGGATGTTGGCGAGTTCGCCGGGCTCCACGTAAGCGATCTCCTCGACGTTGCGGAAACCCTCCGCCGCGAGGAGCTGGCCCACGGTCTCGTCGACGTCGAGGGCTTCCATGAACACGGCGGTGCGCTCGGCGAATTCCTTCTGCCGGCGCTCGGATTCCTCGGCCTCCGTGAGGATGTCGATGTCCCAGCCGGTGAGCTGCGAGGCCAGACGCACGTTCTGGCC
>JAKONB010000172.1 GCA_022702195.1 Beijerinckiaceae bacterium
GACGGCATCCGCCGCGGCACCGACGTGATGATGGCCGGCAAGGTCGCCATGGTCGCGGGCTTCGGCGATGTCGGCAAGGGCTCGGCCTCCTCGCTGCGCCATGCCGGCTGCCGCGTGCTGGTCTCGGAGGTCGATCCGATCTGCGCGCTCCAGGCCGCCATGGAGGGCTACGAGGTCGTGACCATGGAAGAGGCCGCCCCGCGCGCCGACATCTTCGTCACCGCCACCGGCAACAAGGACATCATCACGATCGAGCATATGCGGGCCATGAAGGACCGCGCGATCGTGTGCAACATCGGCCATTTCGACAACGAGATTCAGGTCGCCGGCCTGAAGAACCTCAAATGGTCGAACATCAAGCCGCAGGTGGACGAGATCACCTTCCCGGATGGCCACCGCATCATCCTCCTGTCGGAGGGGCGTCTGGTGAACCTCGGCAACGCCACCGGTCACCCGTCCTTCGTGATGTCGGCTTCGTTCACCAACCAGACGCTGGCCCAGATCGAACTCTGGACCAACCCGGGCAAGTACGAGCGCCAGGTCTACACCCTGCCCAAGGCCCTCGATGAGAAGGTCGCGATGCTCCACCTCGAGAAGATCGGCGTGAAGCTCTCGAAGCTGCGCCCCGATCAGGCCGCCTATATCGGTGTGTCCGAGAACGGCCCGTTCAAGCCCGATCACTACCGTTACTGAGCGCTCCGTGGGCCTGATCGGCCCACGCACCCGCTGTTTCTGACGAGAAGCCCGGCTCCGCCGGGCTTCTTGCGTTTGGGCAGTCCCGCCGATGCCCCCACGGGGTGTGTCTTTTCTACGCCCAGGGCGGGGGATCTGACCGCGACGCGAAAAGGTTAAGCTTAACCCCCTTCCGGCGGGAATCCGGGTCGCGCTACTGTGGTCTGATTCCTCAGGTGGAGTGATCCGCGGACCGCCCCTCGAGGCTCGAAGCGGGATCGGCGCGCACGCGCCTCATCGCAGATTCGTGGAGGCAGGACGGATCATGGGGGTCGATCGAACGGTGCGCGCGATGGTGTGCACCGGCGCTTTCGTCGTCGCTATGGGCATCGATCGGGTCGGTGCGACGGAGGTCGCCCTGGAGCCGGTCATCTCAGCCGCTGGTTTTGGTCAGCACACGCACAATGCCGCGAGCCTTGCCATCCTGATCGGGATGACCGTCTTCGCGACCATCCTGTCGTTGCTGCACATGCGCGAGCGTGGCCGCTGGAGCCGGCGCGAGCGCGAACTCGTGACGGAGCTCGGCTTGCTGCGCGGCGCCCATGACCGCGCCGAGATGCTGCTGAACTCGGAGCGCCAGGTCATCATCACCTGGACGGGGCGCGACGACCCGACCATCGAGGGCGATGTCGGACTCGCCGACGGACGGCGCCTCGGAGATACCGGCACGGGCCTCCTCGCGTTCAACACCTGGCTGCACGTCGCCGACGCGCATGCCCTCGAGTCGGCCGTCGAGACCCTGCGGGCGCGCGGAACCGGATTTCGCTTCAGCCTGCGCTCGCATTCGGGCCGCTTCATCGACGCGCAGGGGCAGGCCCTGTCCGGTTGTGCGATCCTGCGGTTGCGGGAAACCACGGAGGAGCATCGCGAGCTCCTCGACCTGCGCCTGACCCTGGACGAGGCCAAGCGCGGACTCTCGGCGCTGGGCAGCCTCCTGGACGCGATCCCGCAGCCGGTCTGGCGGCGCAACCGCGACGGCGCCCTCAGCTGGGTCAACACGGCCTATGTCGCCGCCGTGGAGGCAGGGACGCGCGAGGCCGCCGTGGCCGGCGGGGTGGAACTCCTCGACCGTCAGGCCCGCGACCTCATCGCCCGCGAGGATGGCAAGCGTCTCGTCACCGGCGGCCGCGCGGCCTTGCGGCTCTCCGCCGTGGTGGCCGGGGGGCGCCGCGTGCTCGACGTCACCGAGACGGCGGTGGAGAGCGGCCGCGTCGGCATCGCGGTGGACGTCTCCGAACTGGAGAGCGTTCGCGCCGATCTGCAGCGGCAGATGGATGCCAACGTCCGCACCCTCGACCAGCTGCCCACCGCCGTGGCGATGTTCGATGCGCGCCAGCGCCTGATCTTCCACAACGCGGCCTATCGCCAGCTCTGGGACCTCGACCAGGCCTTCCTCGACGGCCGTCCCCTCGACGGCGAGATCCTCGACCGCCTGCGCGCCGCGCGCAAGCTGCCCGAGCAGGCCGACTTCAAATCCTGGAAAGCCGACGTGCTCGCCGCCTACCGGGCGGTGGAGGCCAACGAGACCTGGTGGTATCTGCCCGATGGCCGGTCCCTGCGCGTGGCCGCCGACCCCAACCCGCAGGGCGGCCTGACCTACCTGTTCGACGACGTCTCGGAGAACATGAAGCTCGAATCCCGCTACAATGCGCTGATGCGGGTGCAGGCCGAGACCCTCGACACCCTCAAGGAGCCCGTGGCGGTGTTCGGGGCGGATGGACGCCTGACCTTCGCCAACCGGGCCTTCGCCACCCTCTGGCGCCTCGATCCGGCGACCCTCACCGAACGGCCACGCGTGGACGTGGTGATCGCCGCCTGCCGCGAATTGTCGCCGGACGAGGAGCCGTGGCTCGACATCCGGGGGGCCATCACCGGGCTCGAGAGCCGCGCCGGCCTCACCTGCCGGCTCGAAGTGGTCGACGGCACGGTTCTCGACTGCGCGGCCCAGCCGCTGCCGGAGGGCGCGACCCTGCTCACGCTCATCGACATCACCGCCAGCGTCAACGTCGAGCGCGCCCTGACCGACAAGAACGACGCCCTGGAGCGGACCTCGCGCCTGCGCGACACCTTCGTGAACCACGTCTCCTACGAGCTGCGCTCGCCGCTCACCAACATCATCGGCTTCACCCAGCTGCTCGGCGACGAGACCGTGGGGGCGCTGAACGAGCGTCAGCGCGAATATTCCGGGCACATCATGCGCTCGTCCGGAGCGCTCCTGGTGATGATCAACGACATTCTCGACCTCGCCTCGATCGATGCCGGGTCGCTCGAATTGTCCCGCGAGGTGGTCGACGTGCGCGCCACCGTCGACGCGGCGGTGCGCGGGCTGGAGGACCGACTGGCGGATTCGGCGATCAGCCTCGCCCTCGACGTGCCCGACGACATCGGGACCTTCGTCGCCGACGGCAAGCGGGTGCGTCAGATCCTGTTCAACCTGCTCTCCAACGCGGTGGGCTTCTCCACGCCGGGCCAGGAGGTCCGGGTCGAGGTCCGGCGCAGCGACAGCGAACTCACCCTCGCGGTGGTGGATCAGGGCGCCGGCATGCCGGCCGAGGTCGCCGCCCGGGTCTTCGACCGGTTCGAGAGCCATACGCTCGGCACCCGCCATCGCGGCGTCGGGCTCGGCCTTTCCATCGTTCGGTCCTTCGTGGAACTGCATGGCGGCCGGGTGGCCCTGGATACCAGACCCGGTGCCGGCACACGGGTGACCTGCAGCTTTCCCATCACCGAGCCGAGCCCGTGCCGGGCCGCGGCCGAATAGGGAGCCTTCGCCGCGTCCGCGATTTGATTAAGGATGCTCAGGTATGAACACGGGCATGCGCGCAACTCGTAGCCCGAGCGGCCCCGAAGACGCGGTACGACCCTGGACGTTGAGAGGATTTCGGCGTTGAACGAGGACGGTGCGGATACGCCCCAGCGTGAGGGACGCGCGGCCTGGGAGATCATGCTCCCGGACGAGGGGGCCACGGAGGATCTCGGCCGCTTTCTCGCCGAGTTCCTCGTCCCCGGGGACCTCGTCGCCCTGTCGGGGGGCCTCGGGGGCGGCAAATCCACCCTCGCGCGCGCGCTGATCCGTGAATTGACCGGCGAGCCCGACCTCGAAGTCCCGAGTCCGACCTTCACGCTGGTCCAGCCCTACGAGACCAGGAACGGCCGTCAGATCGTGCATGCCGACCTGTATCGGCTGCGCAGCCCCGACGAGTTGGTGGAGCTCGGGTTCGACGAGATGGCCGAGACCGCCATCACCCTGGTGGAATGGCCCGAGCGCCTCGGCCATCGCGACGGTCCGGTGCTCTCGGTGGACCTGTCCCTGCGCGCCGAGTTCGGGGACGGGGCGCGCTTCGCCCGCCTCGACGGAACCGGCGGCATGGCCGCGCGCATCAAGCGCGCCCGCGCCCTGCGCGTCCTCCTCGACAGGAGCGGCTGGGACGAGGCGGTGCGCCACCCCATGCAGGGGGATGCCTCGTCGCGCGCCTACGAGCGCCTGGTGAAGCCGGACGGCACCAGCGCGGTGCTGATGATCTCGCCCGCCCGCGCCGACGGCCCACCGGTGCGCAACGGCAAACCCTACAGCGCCATCGTCAAGCTCGCCGAGAGCGTCCACGCGTTCGTGGGGGTCGATCGCGGCCTGCGGGCGCTGGGCTTCTCCGCCCCCCGCATCTTCGGCGAGGATCTGAACGAGGGCCTGCTGATCATCGAGGATCTCGGTTCGGAACCGGTGGTCGACGTGAACGGCCCGCGGCCGGAGCGCTATGCCGAGGCGGTACGGCTCCTGGCGAAGCTCCACGCCACCGCCTTGCCCGGCGTCCTGCCGGTGGCCGACGGCATCGATCACGTCCTGCCGCCCTACGATCTCGAAGCCCTGCTGTTCGAGACCGAATTGCTGCCGGACTGGTACTGCCCGGCGATTCGCGGGAACGGCCTGTCCGGTTCGGCCCGCTCCGAGTTCGTGGCCCTCTGGGCGGAGGTGCTCAACAGCATCACCCCCGAGCGCCCGACCTGGACCCTGCGCGACTACCATTCGCCCAACCTGATCTGGCTGCCACAGCGCGAGGGGCTGGAGCGGATCGGTCTCATCGATTTCCAGGATGCGGTGCTCGGCCACCCCGCCTACGACGTCGCCTCGCTGCTGCAGGATGCCCGCGTCGATGCCAGCGCCGAGTTCGAGCTGCGCCTGCTGGGCCTCTACGTCCGCGAGCGCCGCGCCCGCGAACCGGATTTCGACATGCAGGGCTTCGCCCGCGCCTACGCGGTGCTGGCCGCCCAGCGCGCCACCAAGATCCTGGGCATCTTCGCCCGCCTCGACCGACGCGACGGCAAGCCGGGCTACCTCGCCCACCTGCCGCGCATCGAGGGCTACCTGACCCGCAACCTCGCCCATCCGGCGCTCACGCGCCTGCGGCTCTGGCACCAGGAGCACCTGCCGGACCTCGTGCCACGGCCGGCGGCCGAACCCGGCACCGAGGAAGCCTGAGTCGATGCAGCCCCGGCTGACCCTCGTCACCCTCGGCGTCGCCGATCTCGACGTGGCTTTGCGCTTCTACGAGGCGCTCGGCTGGCCGCGCTCCGCCTACGCCTCCGAGGGCGTGGCGTTCTTCCAGGTCGGCGGCCTCGTGCTGTCGCTCTATCCGCGCGACGCCCTCGCGGCGGATGCGGGCGTCGCGCCCGAGGGAAGCGGGTTTCGCGGCTTCACCCTCGCCTACAACACGGCGAGCCGGGAAGAGGTCGATGCGGTGCTGGCCCACGCACGGGCCGCCGGCGGCGTGCTGGTGAAGCCGGCCAAGGAGGCGTTCTGGGGCGGGTATTCCGGCTACTTCGCCGATCCGGACGGGGTCCTGTGGGAAGTCGCCTGGAATCCGGACCTGATCCCGCTTGCCGACGGCACGGTTCGTCTGCCCCCCTAGCGCCCTCTGCCGGGTGCGCGACTCTC
>JAKONB010000183.1 GCA_022702195.1 Beijerinckiaceae bacterium
GGGTCGCCAACGAGAAGACCACCTTCGCCGACGCCTTCGCGATGGCCGACCAGGTGCTCTACTCGGGCGTCGCCTGCATCACCGACCTGATGGTCAAGGAAGGCCTGATCAACCTCGACTTCGCCGATGTCCGCGCGATCATGCGCGGCATGGGCAAGGCCATGATGGGCACCGGCGAGGCCTCGGGCGAGAACCGCGCCAACCGGGCCGCCGAGGCCGCCATCGCCAACCCGCTCCTCGACGACGTCTCGATGAAGGGCGCGCGCGGCCTGCTGATCTCGATCACCGGCGGCAACGACCTCACCCTCTACGAGCTCGACGAGGCCGCCACCCGCATCCGCGAGGAGGTGGATTCGGACGCCAACATCATCCTGGGCGCGACCTTCGACGAGAGCCTCGACGGCATCATCCGCGTGTCGGTGGTCGCCACCGGCATCGAGCCGGCGCTGATCGCCGCCAATTCCCAGAACAACCCCGACATCGTCCAGACCGAGCAGCGCATCGCCGAGGTCGCCGAGCGTCTGCGAGCGGAAGCGAGGGCGCGGGCGGCACAGCCCGCGCCGACCTTTCGCCCCGCCGGACAGGAGCAGCCCGTAGCGGCCCCCGCCGCCCCGGTTCAGGCCCAGCCGGCCCCGGCCCAGCCGCTGCGTGCCCCCGAGCCTGTCGCCGCCGCACCGGAGCCGGCGCGGATGGAGATCCCGGCCGCCCCGGTGATGCGCGACGAGGTCGTGCTCACGCAGACCCAGCCGCGCGCCGCCATGGCCTACGAGCCCGCCCCGATGCCGGCCCCCGAGCCGGCCCCGGTCCCGGCCGCCGGTCCGTTCGTGCCGCCGCGCCCGGCGGTGGCCGTCGCCCGCGCCCCGCGGATGCCGCAGATCCACGACCTGCCGATGCCCGGCCAGGCTCAGATCCGCGCTCAGCGTGGCGAGGAGCCGGCCGAGCCGGCGGGGGATTCCAAGCGCATGAACCTGCTGCGCCGCCTCGCCACCGTTGGCTTCGGCGGTCGCCGCGAGGAGGTCGAGGCCGCCCCGCTGCCGCAGATGCGGGCGCCTCAGGCCCCCGCCCCGCAGGCCCCCGCGCCGGCGGATTACGCCAAGCGCGCGCCGGTTCAGGCCCCTCCGGCCTACCGCCCGGCCCAGGGGCAGCTCGATGCCCAGGGCCGCGTGGCGCCGCAACCGCGCATGATGGACGACGATCAGCTCGAGATCCCGGCCTTCCTGCGCCGCCAGGCGAACTGAACCGCTATCCTCCGAGACCTCCGAGCGAGACCTCCGAGACAGCCTCCGCTCGCACAGAGCGGGGCCTGTCTCGGCAGGTTTGTCTCGGCAAGCCCGCGCGGCGTTTGAGTGAAACCGGACGCCGCCATCGCGAAGGGATCAACCGGCGTTCGTCCGAGACGCCACGATGCGGCTTTTGAGCAACAGACCCGGGGCCGAGAGGCCCCGGGTTAAAGGCGTTGTTAATACATTGAGATAAAATGGCTTTTGAGGACATCTCCGGTAAGCTCGTCTGTAACAGAGCGTGAGAATCCGTGATTTGGCCTCGCTTTGGGGCAGGGCTATACGCACTTTGGAACGAAAAGGCGCGGCGGTTTCGCCGTCAGCGCCGGCAGGGGCTTCAAGCAGCGGACGGATCGCACGGAGCGGCCGGCTCTCCTCCCTTCGAGGAGGGCGGCGCTCGATCACGGCCGAGGGCTATGGAATGCGAACGAACCAACAGACGACCCTCAAAGCGGCCGCCACCCTGCGCGGCATCGGCGTCCATTCCGGCAATCCTGTCGCGATCACGCTGCATCCGGCCCCCGCCAATCATGGGGTCGCTTTTCTCCGCACCGGGATGCCCACCGGCAACGACCGTCTCATCAAAGCCCACCACGCCTGCGTCTCCGCCACCGAACTCTGCACGGTCATCGGTGATGTCGAGACCGGCGCCGTCGCCACCATCGAGCACCTGATGTCGGCGCTCTACGGCCTCGGGATCGACAACGTCCTGGTCGAGATCGATGGCCCGGAAATGCCTATTCTGGACGGCAGCGCCCGTCCCTACGTCCAAGCGATCGACGCCGTTGGCCTCGTCTCCTGCAACGCCCAGCGCCGCTGGATCAAGGTTCTCCGCCCGGTGCGCATCGAGGTCGGCCGCGCCTTCGCCGAACTCTGCCCCATCGACCGTGGCTTCCGCCTCGATGTGGAGATCGATTTCGAGAACCCGGTGATCGGCCGTAGCCGCAAGGCGATGGATCTCACCCCCTCCGGTTATCGCCGCGAGATCGCCGGCGCCCGCACCTTTGGGATGATGCGGGACGTGGAGCGCTACTGGAAGGCCGGTTTCGCCCTCGGCGCCTCCCTCGACAACACCGTGGCGGTCGGGGACAACGCGGTGGTCAACCCGGAGGGCCTGCGCTACGCGGACGAATTCGTCCGTCACAAGTTCCTCGATGCGGTGGGCGATCTTGCCCTCGCCGGCCTGCCGATCCAGGGCGCCTACCGCTCCTATTGCGGCGGTCACCGCATGAATGTCGGCGTGCTCACCGCCCTGTTCTCCGACCGCGCCAACTACGCCATCGTGGAGGGGCCGGGCGCGCGCCGCGAGACCGTTCTCACCGAATTTGGGGCCAGCCTCGGCATCGCTGCCTTCGCCAGCGACCTGTAGCCCTCGCGCAACACTCGAACAATCCTGTCCGGCGTGCCGCGGCCGCCGCTTTCACGCCCAAATCGAGCGCCACGGTGAATCGTCCGTGAAACGGAGCGAGGTCCGCTGTGCAAGGCGCACGGGCCGTGGCATCACGCCGTCAGCCACGCGACCGAACCTGTGATGGCTTGACGACGCGGGGTCCCGAACGGACCCGTCTGTTGGGGAAAGACCGGAATGCGCCTCACTCATCCCACCCGCGGTGCGACGGCAGCCGTGCTCCTCGCCATCTGCGGCCTTGGGCTCGGCGGCTGCGACGCACTCGATTCGATCAATCCGTTCGCCGAGAAGTACAAGCCCGAAGTCATCCCGGATGTTCCCGCCGACAAGCTCTACAGCGAGGGCTTGGCGAAGATGGAGGACAAGGATTACGAGGGCGCGGCCAAGAAGTTCGGTGAGCTCGACAAGGCCTATAGCTATTCCGATTGGTCGCGCAAAGCGCTGCTGATGACGGCCTACGCCAATTACGAGGGCGCGAAGTACGACGACGCCATCAACGCCTCGAAGCACTACCTCCAGCGCCACCCGGCGAGCAAGGATGCGGCCTACGCCCAGTACCTGATGGCGATGTCGCACTATAAGCAGATCCCGGACGTGACCCGCGACCAGGACCGCTCCGAGAAGGCGCTCGCCGGCCTGCAG
>JAKONB010000195.1 GCA_022702195.1 Beijerinckiaceae bacterium
CACGCCACATCTCGTCGACTTCCTCGAGCGGCTCGCTGGCAAGGCGCCGCGCGTCGGCTGGTCCGGCCTCCTCGTCGGCGACATGTCGCAGCCCCGCGGCGGACCGATGCTCACAGGCCACGCCTCGCACCAGCTCGGCCTCGACGCCGATGTCTGGCTGACCCCGATGCCCGACCACCGCATGAGCCGGGCCGAGCGCGAGGAGACCTCCGCCACCAACGTGGTGCGGGCCGACCGGCTCGACATCGATCCCAGCGTCTGGACACCCCAGCACCTGCGGCTGATCCGGCTGACGTCGCAGCAGCCGGAAGTGGCCCGCATCTTCGTCAATCCGGCGATCAAGAAGGCCCTGTGCCGGGAGGCCGGGGGCGACCGCGGCTGGCTCACCAAGGTGCGCCCGATGTACGGACACAATTACCACTACCATATCCGCCTCGCCTGCCCGGCCGGGGATTCCCAGTGCGGCGACCAGGCGCCGCCGCCGCCCGGCGACGGCTGCGGCGATGAGCTCGCCTATTGGTTCAGCGACGCGGTGATGAACCCGCGCCCCTCCACCAAGCCATCCAAGCCGAAGCCGCCCATGACGCTCGCCGCCCTCCCCTCCGCCTGCCGCGCCGTGCTGAAGGCGCGCTGAGCCGGATCGCGGGCTGGCGCCGGACGGGTCGGCGCGTCACAAGGGCGGCCTGAGCCGCGAGCGTCACGAAGAGCGAGATGCGCATGGGTGAGCGAGTCACGATCAAGGCCGGTGACGGCACGGCGGCGGTGATCGCCCGCGACGGGGCCGAGCCGGTCTCCTGGCGGGTGAATGGGCGGGAATATCTCTGGAACGGCGATTCCGCGCACTGGAACCGGCACGCGCCGTGGCTCTTCCCAGTGGTCGGTGCCTCGGCCGGCGGCGTGGTCCGGGTCGGCGACCGCACCTACCCGATGGCGCAGCACGGCTTTGCCCGCGACCTTCCGTTCCGGCTGGTGGAGCGGACCGACGACACCGTGACTCTGCGGCTGTCCGACGACGCGTCCACCCGCGCGCATTACCCCTACGCCTTCCAGCTCGACGTCACCGCCCGGGTCGGCCCCGGCATGCTCGATCTCGAAATCTGGCTGGAGAACCCCGGCACCGAGCCCCTCCCCTATGGGCTCGGCTTCCACCCGGCCTTTCCCTGGCCCTTCGCCGGCGGCACCCGCGCGAAGGAGGGCGGCTACGCGGTTCTGTTCGAGCATGCCGAGCGGGCGATGGTGCCGGAGGTCGGCGCTGGCGGCCTGCTGCTGCGCCAGGAGCGACCGATCCCCCTGGAGGGCGCCACCCTCCCCCTTGACCCGGACCTGTTCACCGAAGCCCTGGTGTTCCGCGACGCGGCCAGCGGCTGGATGCGGTTCACCGCCCCCGACGGTTCGGCGATCCGCATGGAGATGTCTGATTTTCCCCATCTCGCCGTCTGGACGAAGCCCGATGCCCCGTTCCTGTCCCTCGAATGCTGGACCGGGCATGCCGACTGGGCCGGCTTTGCCGGCGACCTGACGCGCCGGGATTCGCAACGGCTGCTGGCTCCGGGCGCGCGGGCGCGCCACGGCGTCACCCTGTCGGTCACGACGGGAGACGCCGCGTGAGTGCCTTCTCCACTGAGGCCTGGACCCGCAACGCGGCGGCCTACGAGGCGATCCGCACCATGCCGTTCAATGCCGAACTCGCCGCCGGCACCCTCGGCCGGGACCGCTTCACCCACTACATCCTGCAGGACGCGCATTATCTCATCGGTTTCGGTCGCGCCCTGGCGTTGGCCGCCGCCAAGGCGCCGCATCCCGACCGGATCGTCCAGTTCGCCCGCGCCGCCGAGACCGCCATCGTGGTGGAGCGCTCGCTCCATGGCGGGTTCTTTCGCGATTACGGAATCGATGCGGACGCCTTCGCCGCCGTTCCGGTCTCGCCCGCCTGCGATCACTACGTCTCGTACCTGCTCGCCACCGCCTTCGCGGACCCCTACGAGGTGGTGCTCGCGGCCCTGCTGCCGTGCTTCTGGATCTACGCGAAAGTCGGGCGGGACATCTTCGACCGGGCTGCGGCGGACAACCCCTACCGCGCCTGGATCGACACCTATGCGGGCGCGGATTTCGCCGCGGCCGTCGCCGCGATGATCGCCGCCACCGACCGGGCGGCCCAGGATGTCGGCGCGGGCGAGCGGGCGCGCATGCACCACGCCTTCACCCAGGCCACGCGCCTCGAATGGATGTTCTGGGACAGCGCCTACCGCGACGCGGCCTGGCCGCTGTGACGCGCCTTTCGTGACCGGGCCGCTGGGTCCGCGCCGCCGGGATCTCATCGCCGCCGCGGCCGCGGCGGCCGCTGCTTGGCCGCTCCGCGCTCGGGCGGACGACGGTCCGGGCCCGATCCCGGACGAAAGGCCGGTCCGGATCGCGATGCTGCTGTTCCCGGGTCTCACCGCCCTCGACTTGGTCGGCCCGCAGGAGCTGCTCGCGGGGCTCGCGCCCGGCAGCCTGCACCTCGTCGCCGAGGCCGCCGGCCCGGTGGCGAGCGATACCGGCCTGTCGCTGCTGGCGACCCACACCTTCGAG
>JAKONB010000210.1 GCA_022702195.1 Beijerinckiaceae bacterium
GGTGTCATGGGCATCGGAACGCCCGGATCTGGGCGAACCGGTCGCGTTCCCGGTCTGTCGCGCAGTGGCTTCCTTGGTCCGAACGCGGCGAGGCAGACCATCGGACCACTCAAAGCCGCGCCGGTTCGGCCCCATCGCCGCGACTGTCGAAGCTCAGGTCATGGGGTGTGCAGGAAAGGGATCGCTCGGCGCCTTGTCCAGGCGCGGCGCCCGATCCGCGCCCGAGGTCATCCGCAGGTCCGCAGGACAGTTCAGAGGATCGAGAGAAACTGATGGTGCCGCAAGAGGGATTCGAACCCCCGACCCCCTCATTACGAATGAGGTGCTCTACCAGCTGAGCTATTGCGGCGCGATCCGCCCAAAGACGTCCGGGGCGAACCGTTCGATGAGGGTCATATCGGGCCGATCTGGGTCTGGCAAGATGGCGATCACCGGGTTCTTACGGTGGGAGGCGATGCAGGGCGGACACGGTGCCGGTCCATCGTCGCCCGGTGCGGGCCTGGATGGCTGGTCTTGCTTGACGGCCTCGGGGCCGGACTCGAAGGGTTGTCGATCGCCAAAGGATCGTCATGACCCTCCTCGCCCGCCTTCGTGCCTATGCCGCCGATGCTTTCGGGCTGGCGGGTCCCTCGGATCCCGCCGACATGGCTGATGAGCGCCTCGCCGCCATCGCCCTGCTGGTCCACGTCGCCCGCGCGGACGGCATCCTGGCTCCGGTGGAGACCGAGCGCCTCGCTCGCCTGGTGGAGGGCCGGTTCGCCGCAACGCGGGCGGAGGCCGAGGCATTGATCGCCCGGGCCGCCGCCTTCGACGCTCAGACCCGCGACATGGCCGCCCTCGTGGAGGTGATGGGACACGATGCGGATCGCGAGGCGCGCGGTCGCCTGCTCGCCATGGCCTGGTCCGTGGCGGCAGCGGATGGACGCGTCCACGAATTCGAGGAGGCCCTGGTCTGGCGACTCGGACGCCTCCTCGGCTTCGACGATGCCGCGATCGGCCTCGCCCGGGCGGGGGAGGGCGGGGCGCCACCAGCAACCACCTGATGCGGTCCCGGCGATGATCGTCAGCCTGACCCTGATCCTGATGGTGCAGCTCCTCGGCGAGGCGCTGACGCGCGGCCTGAACCTGCCGGTCCCCGGGCCGGTCCTCGGCATGGCGCTCCTGCTCGCGTTCTTCGTGATCCGCGACCGGTCACCGCGCCTCTCCCGCCGGATGCTCCCGCCCGCCCTCGTGGACGGACGCCTCGAAAGCACCGGCAAGACGCTGCTGGCGAATCTCTCGTTGATGTTCGTGCCGGCCGGCGCCGGCATCGTGGGGCGCCTCGACGTCCTCGCGGCCCAGGGCGTCGCGCTGGCCGTGGTGGTTCTGGTCTCGACGCTGCTCACCCTGGCGGCCACCGCCGCCACCTTCGTGCTGGTCTCGCGCTGGATGAAGCCCGGGGAGCGCCCGTGACCGGGGACTTCGCTGTCTGGGTCTACCTGTCGCGCACACCGCTGCTCTGGCTCACCGTGACGCTGATGGCCTACGTGGTGGCCGACCGGATCGCCACCGCGACCAACCGGCATCCGCTCGCCAACCCGGTGCTGGTGGCCATCGCCCTCACGGCCTGCGTGTTGCAGGTGACGGGGACGCCCTATGCCACCTATTTCGAGGGGGCGCAGTTCGTCCATTTCCTGCTGGGTCCGGCGACGGTGGTGCTGGCGATCCCGCTCTACGCGTATCGCGCCACCGTGGTGCGGGCGCTGGCCCCGATGCTCGCCGCCCTGCTGGTCGGGTCCGTGGTGGCGCTCGCCTCGGCCCTCGTCCTGGCGCGGGCACTCGGGATCCCCGACACCGTCATCGTGTCGATCGCGCCGAAATCGGTGACCACCGGCGTCGCCATGGGCATCGCCCAGACGCTCGGCGGAGACCCGACCCTGGCGGCGGTGGTCGTGATGCTGACGGGGATGACCGGTGGCATCCTGGTGACGCCGCTGATGAACCTGCTGCGCATCCGGGACATGCGCGCCCGCGGTTTCGCGGCGGGGTTGGCCGCCCACGGAGTCGGGACCGCGCGGGCGTTCCAGGTGGGCGAGATCGCCGGGGTCTTCGCCGGCATCGCGCTCGGGCTCAACGCCTTCGTCACCGCGATCCTGGCGCCGCTCGCGGTGACGTTCCTGCGCTGAGAGCATCGTCCCGAACGACGGTTGCCGGCTTGATGCAAAATCAACAACCGAGAACATCGTCCCGGATCCGATGTCCGGGACGATGCTCGCGCCGACCGGTCACCCCGCCGCCGCCGTCGCCGGGACAGGCTTCGGCACGAAGCGGCCGTCGCCCCCGGCCTGCATGTCGATCCGCCGGTCGTGGAGCGCGTGGAGGGTGGAGCGGTGCCCGATCGACACGATGGTGGTGCCGGGCAGGCGCTCGCGCAGCATCCGGTAGATCGCCGCCTCGCTCGGCTCGTCGAGGGCGGCGGTGGATTCGTCGAGGAACAGCCAATCGGGCTTGGTGAGCACCGCGCGGGCGAGGGCGAGGCGCTGCTGCTCGCCGCCGGAAAGCCGCTGATCCCAGGCATCGACCTCGTCGAGCCGGTCGGCGAATTGTGGCAGCTGCGCCGCCACCAGGGCATCACGGATCGCCGCATCGGAGAACTGGTCCGTGGTGTTCGGGTAGACCACCGCGCCCCGCAGGGTGCCGAGCGGGAGGTAAGGACGCTGCGGCAGCACCAGGGCGGATTGGCCCTGGGGCACGTCGATCCGGCCCTTGCCGAACGGCCAGATGCCAGCGATGGCGCGGAACAGGGTCGACTTGCCCGAGCCCGACGGCCCGGTCACCAGCGTCGCCCCCCCCTTGGGCAGGGTCAGCGCATCGGCGGCGACGATCTCGCGGCCGTCGGGAAGGGCCAGGACCACACCATGCGCGGTCACGTCGGCGGGGGTGTCGTTGCCCTGAGCGAGGCCGTAGCCGGCCCCCGACAACGCCTCCGCCTTGGTCATCGCCCGCTTGAACGAGGACAGGCGGTTGGTGTTGGCCTTGTAGGCGGCCAGGGTGGTGTAGGCGTTGATGAAGAACGACAGCGACGATTGCACGTTGCTGAAGGCGTTCACCGTCTGCTGCAGCGCGCCGAAGGTGATCTTCTTGGTGAAGTAGGAGGGTGCGGCGATGACCAGCGGCACGATGGTGCTGGCCTGCGCGTAGCCGAAGCTGAAGGCGATCAGCTTGATTCGCCGATAGATGATGTCGACGTAGTTCGCGATGATGTCGTGGAAGAGCGACCCCAGCCGCACCGTCTCGGCGCGCTCGCCCCGCAGCAGGGCGATCTGCTCGCTGTAGATGCGGCTGCGGGCCAGCGAGAAGCGAAAATCCGCCTCCACCCGCTCCTGCCGGAAATCCAGCGCGATGAGCGGGCGGCCGATGATATGGGCGAGCCAAGTGCCGATGACCGCGTAGGCGATCACCGCCCAGACGAGGAAGCCCGGCACCACCGTGTCGGTGAAGGGCAGCACGAAGTCCCGCGACAGGGTCCACAGGATGACGATGAAGGAGACGAGCTGGGCCGCCTGCGACAGCAAGCGCGTCGAGAGGCTCGCGGTCTGCGAGATGAAGGCGTTCACGTCCGCCTGGATGCGCTGGTCCGGGTTGTCGGCGCTCTCGTCCGTGAACGGGATGCGGTAATGCGTGCCCTCGCCGAGCCAGCGCTCGTAGAAGCTGCGCGTCAGCCAGGTCCGCCAGCGGATATGCAGCGATTGGTCGACGAACAGGTCGAACATGCCGATGCTGACATTGAGAATGGCCAGCGGCACGAAGATCCATATGATCTGATACCAGAACGCATCAAGATTGTATTCCTGGATGGCGTTGTAGAGATCGCGGTACCAGAAGTTGAAGCGCAGCGTCAGGGCGACGTCGGCGAAGCTCACGAAGATCGACAGCGCCACGAGACGCTGACCGATCTGCCCCTCGGTGCGTCCGAACCAGCGGAACAGGCCGATCTGCTTCGTCGGCGCATCGCGATTGGCGAAATAGGGATCGGCAATGAGGGTGATCGCCCGGATCGGTTGCCAATGCGAGACGGCGAGCACGATGCCTCCGAAGACCACGGCGCCGGTGGCGGCGAAGGCCGGGGGTAGCAGGGCGGCCAGGGTCGGCGGCAGGATTCCGAAGGCGGCGAGCTGCTTGGCCCCGGCGAACAGCAGGTAGCCCACGCCGTAGACCGAGACGAAGATCTTCAGGTAGGCCGAGAGATTGGCCGAGGCGAGCAGGATGCCCACCATGGCGAGCCCGCTCAGGCTCACGTAGAGCGGTGGCGCGGATTCCCCGGGAAGGATCAGGAGCGCGAGGGCGAAGATCGCCGTGACGGCGGCCTGAAGGCCGAGGCCCGTCCTCAATACGGCCACACGCGTCTCCCTTCCTCGAATGATCGTCGGGCGGCGCCGAACCCGCGGCCGCCCCCCCGCCCGGCATTGCAGGCGGGTCGTGGCGAGATCGTGGCGCGGCCGCGCACCGGCGCGTGATCCAGCGCTACTGCCAGTCCCAGTCGCTGAATTCCGGCTCACGGCACCGGTAGCCGATCGGGCATTCCGGATTGTCGCGGGTGGGGACGAAACGCAGCTCGGCGATCTCGGTGAGTTCACACTGGCTGCGGTCGCGCACGAACCGCTCCATGGCCGCCCCCCCGGTCCCTAACAGGATGGCCCCCTTCGCCTTCACCAGGGCCATCGCCTCGGCGCAGACCATGCGCTGGGTGGAGGAAGCCGGATTCTGTGCGCTCGCCGGCGCCGCCAGGATGACGCAGAGAAGGAGGGCGAGGCGTCTCGTCACGATGGCTCGGTGGCGTTCCTGATGTCCGATGCGGTCAAGCATGGCAGTTTCCGGGGATCGCGAATAGGGCTTGCCGTCCGGTTGCCGCAATCGCGCGGTCTATCCACCGGCATTGCGCGCGTTCGGGCGTGCGCCAAAACAACGCGTCGCCGGGGCCGTCCCGGTCCGCCTGTCGAGACCGTAAGGCCAGCCATGTCGGGACTGTCGATCCTCAACCTCGATGCCGTTCGGGCCGCACCGCTCTCGCGTGAGCCCTACACCTACTTTCTCGGCCAGGACGTGCTGCAGCGCGACGCCGTCGACGAGATCCGACAGGATTTCCCGACCATCGCCAAGCCCGGCTACCTCACGGTCGATGAGGTCGCCCTGAAGGGCCGCTTCAAGGCGCTGATCGACGAACTGGAGAGCGACGAATTCTCCCGCATCCTCGGGGAGAAGTTCGGGATCGACCTGGTGTCCTGCCCGCGCCTCACCACCATCATGAAGCGCAGCCAGCCGAAATACGGTTCGATCCACACCGACGGTCCGTCGAAGGTGATGACCCTGCTGGTCTACATGAACGATGCCTGGGATGCGCCGGCCGCCGGCCGCCTGCGGGTGCTCTACGACGGCAAGAACTTCGAGCCCTTCGCGGTGGAGGTTCCGCCGACCATGGGCACGATGTTCGCCTTCCTGCGGGCCGACAATTCCTGGCACGGTCACGAACCCTTCGAGGGCGAGCGCCGGGTGGTGCAGGTGGCCTGGGTGAAGGACGCATCCGAGCTGGAACGCAAGAAGAAGCGCAACCGCACGGCCCAATTCCTCAAGGGTATCTTCGGCCGCTGAGCGGCGACGGCAGGCGGCGGCCGGGTTCGAAGGGCCTCCCAAACCTCCCGATCGCCGCCGTTCTTCGCCGAAAGCAGGAGGACGCAGCGCAAGTCTTGTGAGAGACCCTCAGCCCGCCTTCCGACGCTTGTCCTTGGCGGGCTTCGGGTCATGATCCTTGCCGTCCCAGACGGCGAGGAATGCGGCGTGGCCGAGGGCGCGCGAGATGCCGTCGGTCCCATCCCGCTTGGGCCGCGCGGCGGCCCCGATCGGCTGGTTCGGCTGGTTCGGATTGGGCGAGGGATTGGTCCAGCTGGCGAGGCCCGCGAGATGGCGGCGCAGACCTCCGAGCTGGGTCACCTTGTCATCGGGGTGGTGACGGTCGAACCGCAGGACCAGGGCTCGGACCTCGGCATCGCTCAGACCGTCGACCACGAGGCCGAACGTCTCGGCCCCGAGGCTGTCGTGGATCTCGCGCAGGCCGCGCAACGTCAGGGTCTTCGCCTTCAGCTGACGGACCACCAGGGCACGCCCGGCCCGGGCAACGTCGCCACTGATGTCGCAAAACACGTCCGGCGACTGAGCGATCGCCCGCAGCAGGACGAAGCCGTCGATATCAAGTGCCATCGAAGATACCCTTCACTTCCGCGATGAGCGGGATAAGGATTGATGTGGCGTGCATCCCGTATTTGCCGGTGAAGGTCACGGGCGCCTCGCGGGGAAGCAGAGCCTCGGCCAAGGCCACCGCCTGCGGAATTCTGGTCGAGAGCAGGCGGAAGCTGGCCCCGTCCCCGTCGGCTTCGGCCTGGAGGCGCGCGAGGGTCCGCTGATGCTGCCGGACCTGTTGCTGGAACCGCGTCACCAGCACGTGAGGAAGCCTGACGGGCACCCGACGATTCGGTGCGCCCTCCGAATGCGGCGCCCAGATCGTCTGAACGAAGGCGTCGAGGCCGTAGGTCGAGAGATGATCCGGAATCGAGGTCACGAGCACGAGGTCTGAGCCGCGGATCGCCGCCTCGACCACTGGGGAAATGCCCGGCGCGCAATCGAACAGGACGTAGTCGTAGCTCCGCGTCAACGGCACGAATTCATCGTCGAAGATCCTCTGGAGCTTCGCGTCGATCGCATGCATGGTGTGGCCGCGCGCGGTGAGACCGTAGATGATCTCCCGCTCCACCAGGCGCAGGTAGGGACCCGCCGGCAGGAGCGACAGGGCGAGCGGCGCGTTCTGGTGCAGAGTCACGCTGACGTCGGCGCGGATGCGCGGAGCCAGCAGCGGCTTGGCGCGGGCGACCAGCTTGAGGGCCAGATAGGCTTCGAGCGTTCGTCCGGTGGCGATCAGCTCCGCCAGCAACGCATCCCCCGCGAGGCTGACCGACACGCTCGCCTGCGGATCGAGATCGACCACGAGCACCCGTGCCCCATCGGCCGACAAGGCTTCCGCCAGCATGACGACGGTGGTGGTCTTGCCCACCCCGCCCTTCATATTCGCCACAGCAATGAGTTTGCCGGTCATACCCCGCGGCTCCCCTCACGGTCTCGCCCAGGAATAGTGGGTTCGTAGAGGGCGGCCGTCTCCGGCGGAAGTCGTCGAACCTGTCTGACGGTCTTCTTTTGCACACCAAATCGCCGTCAGGGCACAGGTGGAGGCTCTAAGCGGGACGAGACACCAGATGAACGCGGTGCCTCGATATTTTAAGTTGTTCCCGGCCCGACCCGCCCCGATCGAAATAGCATTCTCCAAGGTCTCATTTCGAAGTCTCATGTTTCAGATAATCGATGAAAGAATTCGTTATCGAATCGATGCGATCCTGGATTGTATCGATAGACTAGATTTTTGTTCCTATGAGCGACCGGTGTGTATTGTGTATATTCGTACGAAGCGATCTCAGGGATTGTTGAACTGCACGCAAGGGAGCTCTGCGGTCGAGTTCGCGCTCCTCGTACCGGTGCTGCTCGTCTTGTTCGCCGGAATCATGGTGTTCGGGATCTATCTCGGTGCCTCCCATCATCTCCGGCAATTGGCCTCCGATGCGGCGCGGGCCTCCATCGCCGGCGTCAGCGACGACGAGCGGGTTCAGTTGGCGCGTCAGCGGGTCAGCGCCGCCCTGGTCGAGGGCACGATGTTCAAGCCCGGAACCGTGATCGTCCAGGTCGGCACCGATCCGAACGACGCGACTCTCTATACGGTGACGCTCAGCTTCGATGCGCGCAGCCTCGGCTTCTCCGGCCTGTCCGGCCTCGTGCCGCTTCCCCCGGACCTCATCCGCAGTTCCGTGAGCATCCGCCGGGGAGGGCTCTGATGCGCCCTTGGCGCACGGATCGCCAGGGGTCCGTCGCGGTCTTCACGGCGCTCGGCATCACGGTGATGCTCGGCGCGGCCGCGATCGGCGTCGATGTCGGGTCCCTGATGGTCGCCAGACGCCGGGCGCAGGGGGCCGTTGACATCGCCGCCACCCTCGCGGCCACCCTTCCGGCGCAGGCCGATCCGGTGGCGCGCCGCTCTCTGGCCGATAACGGCTACGGCGCCGATGCGGTCATCTCCGTTCAGGCGGGCACGTATCGCGGCGATTCGCAGGTGCCAGTGGGCACGCGCTTCGTTCCCGGAAGCGCGCCGGCCAGTGCCGTGCGGGTGACGCTGCAAACCGCGACGCCGACCTTCTTCGCACCGGCTCTCGGCCTTGGCCGCACGGTGAGCATCGGCGTGCAGGGTCTGGCGGCCTCGGCGCAATTTGCCGCCTTCACCATCGGTTCGGGCCTCGTCAGCCTGGATGCCGGCCTCGCGAACGCGATCCTCACCGCCCTGCTCGGCAAGCCGGTGATCCTGACGGTGATGGATTACAACGCGCTCGCGACGACCCGCGTCGATGCCTACCGGGTGCTCGATGCGCTGGCGCCGCAGCTCAACCTCCAGATCGGCAATTACAACGACGTGGCCGCCGCCAGTGCCACGGTCGGACAGATCGCCGCCGCGTTGCAGGTCGCGGCAAACGGCACCGTCGATGCGGGCGCAGCAGCCTCGGCGCTGGCCGGTCTCGTCCAGGCCCTGCGCGGCGGCGGCACGCCGGTCCGGGTCGGAAGCGTCCTCGACCTCGGGGATGCCGCCGCCCTCTCCCCCGGTCCCGGAGCCGAGGGTCCCTCCACCCCCCTCATGGACACGCTCACCCATGCGGTGGCCCTGTCCAACGGGCAGAAGCAGGTTTCGGTGGATCTCGGCCCCGCGATCCCGGGGTTGCTGCGCACCCAGATCACCCTCGGCATCGGCGAGCGGCAACAGAAATCCGGCTACGTGCAGCCGGGCACGCCGAACGCCACGGTGAGGACGGCCCAGACCCGGATCCTGATCGAGGCGACCCTGTCGCTGCCCCTCGGGCTCGGCGCGGTCACCCTGCCGATCTACGCCCAGGCCGCTCATTCCCGCGCGACCCTGCGATCCGTGACCTGCCCCTGGTCGGGCACCGGCAAGCGTCAGGTGGTGCTCGACGCGCAGCCGGGACTGGGCGAACTCGCCATCGCCGACATTCCCAGATCCCTGATCGATCCGAACGCCCGGAGCCCCGACCTGAGCCAGCCGGCGGTGCTGCTCAAGGTGGCGCCCGCCCTCACGGTGACGGGCAACGCCCGCATCACCCTGGCAAGCCCCTACATGCAATCGGTGACCTTCGGCGACGACGACATCACCCGGCATACGGTGCGCACCGTCTCCTCATCGGGACTGACGCGGGGGCTGGTGGCGAACCTCCTCCAGTCGCCGCTGACCGTGAACGGCGTCGGCATCCAGGCTCCGGGCCTCGTCACCGCGACCCTCGGGACGGCCCTGAGCGGCGCCGCGCCAATCCTCGACACCGTCCTCGACAACACCCTGCGGATGGTCGGCATCCGCCTCGGGACCGCCGACCTGAGCATCGACGGCGTGCGTTGCGACCAGGCCGTGCTGGTGCAGTGACACACCAACGAAAAGGGGCCGCCTCGCGGCGACCCCGATCCGCCGTTCCGGCCCCGGTTTCCCGGAGCCGTTCGGCTCATGCTGTGAGCGGGACGTCTTAGAAGTCCATGCCGCCCATGCCGCCGCCGCCCGGCATCGCCGGGGCGCCGCTGTCCTTCTTGGGAGCATCGGCGATCATGGCTTCGGTGGTCACCAGCAGGCCGGCGATGGAGGAAGAGTCCTGCAG
>JAKONB010000269.1 GCA_022702195.1 Beijerinckiaceae bacterium
TGGAACGCCCCCGGCATCCGGAGCCTGGCCGGCGTTCTGAACTTCCGCGACTACGGGACGTACATCGAGGACCTGAAGCGCGGGGATACCGCCATCGTCGCGGACGCAGCCCTGGACCCTCGCACGCGAGACACCGCGGCCGCCCTCGCGCGCATCAGCGCCAGGGCGTTCGTGAACATGCCAGTGGTCGAGCAAGGCTCGTCGGTGGCCCTGTTCTACGTCAACCAGGCGAATGCCCGCTCTTGGAGCGCTGGCGAGATCGCGTTGATCCGGGAGGTCGCCGAACGCGTGCGAAGCGCGACGGAGCGTCTCCGCTCGGAGCGAGCCCTGCGAGAGAGCGAGGAGCAGTTCCGCGTCTTCGCCCAGGCCGTCCCGAACCAAGTCTGGGCGGCCAGGCCGGACGGGTACCTCTACTGGTTCAACGAGCAGGCCTATGCCTATAGCGGGAGCCGCCCCGGCTCCATCGACGGCCCGACGGGATGGGGGCGCATCGTCCATCCGGACGATCTCGCCTCGGCCGGCGCGGCCTGGGCGCAATCGCTGGCCACCGGCGCTGTCTACGAGACGGAGTTCCGCATCCGGCGCTCGGACGGAGCCTACCGCTGGTTCCTGGTCCGTGCCGAGCCCGTCCGGGCATCCGACGGCGGCATCGCCCATTGGGTGGGCACCAACACCGACATCGACGACCGGCGGCGCCAGGCGGCCGAACTCGCCGAGCTGAACGCGACCCTCGAAAGACAAGTCGCCGAACGGACCACCGACCGCAACGCCCTGTGGCAATTGTCGAGCGACATCATGCTGCGGTGCGCCTTCGACGGCGGCATCGTCGCCGTCAACCCGGCCTGGACCCCGATGCTGGGATGGCGCGAGGACGAGCTCGTCGGGACCTCCCTGTTCGACCTTCTCCATCCCGACGACGTCGAGAAGACGCTCAAAGGGGCGAACAGCTCCGCCGACGGGACGTCGTTTGCCCGCTTCGAGAACCGCTACCGCCACAGGGACGGGAGCTACCGCTGGATCTCGTGGTCGACCCGACCCGACGAGCGCCTGATCAACGCGGTCGGCCGCGACGTCACGGCCGAGAGAGAGCAGGCCGAGGCGTTGCGCCGGGCCGAGGAGCAGTTGCGTCAGTCCCAGAAGATGGAAGCCGTCGGTCAGCTCACCGGGGGCCTGGCGCACGACTTCAACAACCTGCTCGCCGGCATCTCGGGCAGCCTGGAACTGCTGCAGACCCGGATGAGCCAGGGCCGGCTCACCGAGATCGACCGCTACGTCAACGCCGCCCAGGGCGCCTCGAAGCGCGCCGCCGCGCTGACCCACCGCCTCTTGGCCTTCTCGCGACGCCAGACCCTCGACCCGAAGCCCACCGACGTGAACAAGCTCGTGGGCGGCATGGAGGAACTCATCCGCCGCACGGTGGGTCCGTCCGTCCACATCGAGGTGGTCGGCGCGTCGGGCCTGTGGCCGGCGCTCGTCGATCCGCCACAGCTCGAGAACGCCCTGCTCAATCTGTGCATCAACGCGCGCGACGCGATGCCGGATGGCGGCCGCATCACCATCGAGACCGCCAACAAATGGCTTGACGAGCGTGGCGGGAAGGATCGTGACCTGCCGCCCGGCCAATATCTCTCGCTCTGCGTCACGGACACCGGCACGGGGATGCCGCCCGATGTGATCGAGCGCGCCTTCGACCCCTTCTTCACGACCAAGCCCATCGGCCAGGGCACCGGGCTCGGCCTGTCGATGATCTACGGGTTCGTGCGCCAGTCGGGCGGACAGGTGCGGATCTACTCGGAGGTCGGCGAGGGCACGACCATGTGCATTTACCTGCCTCGGCACTACGGCGAGACCGAGGAGGCCGACGTGATGGCCTCGCTCCGCGACGCGCCCCGCGCCGAGCACGACCAGACCGTGCTGATCGTGGACGACGAGCCCACCGTCCGCATGCTCGTCACCGAGGTGCTGGAGGATCTCGGCTATACGGCCATCGAGGCCGCGGACAGTCAGGCCGGCCTCAAGGTCCTGCAATCGGACGTGCGCATCGACTTGCTGGTCACGGATGTCGGTCTGCCCGGCGGCATGAACGGTCGCCAGATGGCGGATGCCGGCCGCGTGTCCCGCCCCGACCTCAAGGTGCTGTTCATCACCGGCTACGCCGAGAACGCGGTGGTCGGGAACGGCCATCTCGAACCCGGCATGGCGGTGCTGACCAAGCCGTTCGTGATGGAGGCCTTGGCCACCCGAATCAGGGACCTGATCGCGGCGCCGTGAAACCGGCCTGACGGATGACCGGGTGACGGCCCCACCGTCCCCCCGGCGACGGTCGGAGGGGTCATCGCTCGCGTACCGTCCCCCGCCGGTCCTCGGAATGCGCTTGTTCACCGGCAGGATCGCTCATACCTCCAGATCATGACCGCGATCCCGTTCGACAACAGCTACGTCCGCCTGCCGGACCGCTTCTTCGCCCGCCGCGCTCCGACGCCCGTCGCGGCCCCGCGCCTGATCCGCTTGAACCGCCCCCTGGCGGCGAAGCTCGGCCTGGACCCGGACTGGCTCGCCGGCCCCGCCGGGGTGGAGATGCTCGCGGGAAACGGCGTTCCGGACGGGGCCGATCCGATCGCGACGGCCTATGCCGGGCACCAATTCGGCAACTTCGTGCCGCAGCTCGGTGACGGACGCGCCGTCCTGCTCGGCGAGGTCGTCGACCGTGACGGGCAGCGCCGCGACATCCAGCTCAAGGGCGCGGGTCCGACCCCATTCTCCCGTCGCGGCGACGGCCGGGCGGCCCTCGGGCCGGTGCTGCGCGAGTACCTCGTGAGCGAGGCCATGGCCGCACTCGGCATCCCCACCACCCGCGCGCTGGCGGCGGTCGCCACCGGCGAGCCCGTCCTGCGCGAGACCCGGCTGCCCGGGGCCGTGCTCGCCCGCGTGGCGGCCAGCCACATCCGGGTCGGCACCTTCCAGTACTTCGCCACCCGGGGCGACACCGAGGCGGTGCGGGCGCTCGCCGACCACGCCCTCGCCCGGCATGATCCCGAGGCCGCCGCCGCCGTGCACCCCTACCGGGCGCTGCTCGACGGCGTCATCGCCCGCCAGGCCGACCTCGTGGCGGCTTGGCTCCTCGTCGGCTTCGTCCATGGGGTGATGAACACCGACAACATGTCGGTGGCCGGCGAGACGATCGACTACGGCCCCTGCGCCTTCCTCGACGCCTACGACCCGCGCACGAGCTTCAGCTCGATCGACGCGCACGGGCGCTACGCCTATGGCCAGCAGCCGGGAATCGCCGTGTGGAACCTGACCCGTCTGGCCGAGACCTTGTTGCCGCTGCTGGCCGAGGACGAGGCGGCGGCGGTCGAGGTCGCCGAGGCGGCGCTCGTCAAGTTCAAGTCGCGTTTCGAGGCGGCCTATCGCGGCGGTCTTGCCCGCAAGATCGGGCTGTCCGGAGACCCGGACGCCGCCGCGCTCGCGGACGACCTGCTGGTGCGGATGGCGGGGAACCGGGCGGACTTCACCCTGACCTTCCGCCGCCTGTGCGACGCGGCCGAGGGGCCGGAGGCGGATGCCGGGGTGCGCGACCTGTTCGTCGACCCGACCGCGTACGACGCCTGGGCCGTGCGCTGGCGGGGGCGGCTGGCCGAGGCGGGGCGCAGCCCCGCTGCGACCGCGGCGGCGATGCGCGCGGTCAACCCGGCTTTCATCCCGCGCAATCACCGCGTCGAGGCGATGATCGCGGCGGCGGTCGAGCAGGACGATTTCGGCCCGTTCGAAGCGCTGTCGGCGGTGCTGTCGCGCCCCTACGACGACCAGCCCGCCCACGCTCATTACGCCGAGGCGCCGGAGGGCGGCGGGGCGGGCTACCGCACGTTCTGCGGAACATGACACGTACCGGCGCCCGAATCATTCAGTGATCGTCACTCGGCCCTGAGATTCGGAAACCAGTTCCCGTGGAAGCCCGGCGGGATCCGGTGCCCGAGACGGACCGTGGCGACGGGGGGCGCCTCGAAGGCGCGCGCGTCGAGGACGGCGAAGTCCGTCGTGTCGCGCGCCGTGTCGATGACGAGCCCGACGAGCCATCCCTCGTCCTCGCCGGCCTCCGGCCCCGCCGGCACGAAGACGAACTCCCCCGGCACACGGTCGGCGCCGAAGGCGTGCACGCGCCGCTCCCCCGTGGCCAAATCGTGTTTGTAGATCTGCGTCGCGCCCACGAGCTGCGTGTTGCCATCGGCGGGGACCGAGCCGGTGTAGACGTAGCGGTGGGGCCGCCCGAAGCGGCGCTCGTCGATGCGGGGGAACTCCTGCGCCGCGGGGTCGATCACCCGCCGGTCGACCCGCCCCGTCGCGGGGTCGGCGGTCCAGCGCTCCAGGCGGCCCGGCGCGTCGAAGCCGCCGCCGGCCGAGGTGAACACTGTCTCGTAGGCGACGACGTCGAGGACCACCCGCCCCTCCGCGTCGTCATACGCGTTGGCGACGTGGAAGACGAAGCACGGCGCGACCGCGCACCACATGATCTCGGCGGCCGTGCCGTGCCGGGGGAGCAGCCCGACGCGGGCCCGGTGGGCGGGGTTCCAGCGGAACGGAAAGCGGTGGCCGGCCAGCACCGCCCGCATCGAGAAAGTGACGGGCAGATCCAGCACGACCGCGAAACGCGCCGTGATCGCGCAATCGTGGATGCAGGGGCCGTGCTCGACGGGAATCGACACGTCGCGCACGACGCGCCCGGCGGGCGAGACGACGACATGACGCACCCTGTCCCAGACGCGGCCGTCATAGGCGATGCCATGGGTCTCCCCGGTCTCCGGGTCGCGGTGCGGGTGCCCGGTGAAGGAGCCGGTGAGCGTGCCGTCGAACGGATCGTAGCGTTGCGTCTCCAGGTCCTCGGACAGCGCGACGGGATAGCTGCCGGCCTCGACCACGGCGAAGGCGCGGCCGCCGATCGCGACGACGTTGGTGTTGACGGTGTCGTCGCCCCGGCGCGGCCCCGGGGCGGCGGGCCGGCCGAGCGCCGCGGACGCCGCCCGCGAGCCGATCCAGCGGTTGCGGTACCACCGGGCCTTGCCGCCCGCGATGCAGAGACCATGCACCATGCCGTCGCCCAGGAACCAGTCGTGGCCGCGTGCCGTCGGGCGAGCGGGGTTGGCGCCCATCTTGAGGTAGCGCCCGTCGAGCCCTGGCGGGATCGTTCCGGTCACGGGTAGGTCCCGCAGGGTCAGTTCCTCTCGCATCGGGGCGTGGACGCCGACCACGAAGGGGTGCGGCGTCCGCGGCAGGCGGACCCGGCTGCAGGCGGCCACCAGGGCGACGAGCCCCTCGGCGGCGGCACGCAGGGTGGACTCGACAGGGTTCGGCATCAGTCGCGATCTCCGGGCGGGGCGGGGAGCGAGGGCCGTCTCGGCGCGGGGCGTCCCCCGTCACCGGACGGGCGGGACGGCCGTGCCCGCGTGGGACGGTTCGGCGATCCGGCCAACGCTGTATCCCGCCACGTCCGCGCGGGCGATGCGGCCGTCCCCCCGCTCCGAAGCCGGTCACCACGACGTCGCCCGCGTCCAGCGCGTCGCCCGTGAACCGCTCGCGTTCGTCACCCGACAGCGCGATGCCGCAGGCCGCGCGCGCGAAGGCGCGAACCCGGTGCCCCAACGCCAGGGCGGCCTTGGCCCTCTCCCGGCCGACGCCTTTGCGCACGCTCAGAACGCGGAGATGGGCCATGGGCACTCCCTCACCGTCGCGGATCTGAGCACAAGACCCTATCGCGGATCCACGCGCCATGTGTCCGCTTGCCCGGGCGCGTCCGCCCCAGCATCCCGACCGGGCGAGGGCGGTGTCAGTGGCGCGTCGACCCGTTGGCCCCGCCGAGATAGATCGCGCCGAGGCGCCCGCTCGCGGCGAGGTTGGCGGCCGGTCCGGATTCGACCACGCGGCCACTCTCCAGCACGTAGGCACGGTCGGCATAGTCGAGCACGAGGTTGGCGCTCTGCTCGGCGAGCAGGAAGCTCACGCCCTCCTCGCGGTTGAGCCGGCGGATGATCTCGAAGATCTCGCCGACGACGATCGGCGCGAGGCCCATCGACGGCTCGTCGAGGAGCACGAGGGTGGGGCGGGTCATCAGCGCGCGCCCGATCGCCACCATCTGCTGCTCGCCGCCCGACGTCAGCCCGGCCTTGGCCGAGCGGCGGTCGCGCAGGCGCGGGAACCAGGCGTAGACGCGCTCCAGATCCGCCGCGAGCTGCCCACGGCTCGGACGGCGCAGGAAGGCGCCGGTCTTCAGGTTTTCTTCCACGGTGAGCTGCCCGAAGACGTGGCGGCCCTCCAGCACCTGAACGATGCCGCGGCGCACGAGATCGGCCGGGTCGAGCCGGGCCGTCGTCTCGCCGCGCCAGCGGATGGCGCCACCGCGCAGCTGTCCCCGCTGCGCGCCGAGCAAGTTCGAGATCGCACGCAGCGTGGTCGACTTGCCGGCGCCGTTGGGGCCGAGCAAGGCGACGATCGCCCCCTGTTCGAGGGTGAGTGAAACGCCGCGAAGCGCCAGCCCCGCTTGCCCGTAGGAGGCCTCGATCGCCGCGACGTCGAGGAAGGGATTCGCCTCAGTCATGCGCCGGTCCGATTCAGCGCACGGCGGCGTCTGCGGAGTCGGTCGAGCGGGGCGTGATGCCCTTCTCCTTCGCGTAGGCGGCGGCGCGCTCGTAGATCAGCGGCAGCAGCAGGTCGCGGTCGGACTTCACCCAGCCGTTGCTGACGATGTCCCACTTCGCGCCGTCCCATTGCAGCACCTTGCCGGCGCCGCCGCCCTCGTGGTCCTTGAT
>JAKONB010000272.1 GCA_022702195.1 Beijerinckiaceae bacterium
GGGTCGCGCCCGGTCGGGTCGGAATCGGTGCCGCGATAGATGCCGTTGTTGTTGAATACCACGATGCAGACCGGCAGGTTGTAGCGGCAGATCGTCTCCACCTCCATGCCGGAGAAGCCGAAGGCGCTGTCGCCCTCCACCGCCAGGACGGGTTTCCCGGTCTCCACGGCGGCGGCGACGGCAAAGCCCATGCCGATGCCCATGATGCCCCAGGTGCCGACATCCAGGCGCTTGCGCGGCTGGTACATGTCGATGATGCCGCGCGCGAGGTCGAGGGTGTTGGCGCCCTCGTTCACCAGGATCGCGTCGGGCCGCTCCTTGACGATGGTGCGCAGGGCGCCGAGCGCCCCGTGGAAATCCATCGGGGCCGAATTCTTGCGCAGCTTCGAGGCCATCTTGGAGAGGTTCTCCTCCCGCTTGGCCTGGATCGCGTCGGTCCAGGCCGTGGGCGGGGCCGCCCAGCCCTTGCCCATGCCGTCGAGCAAAGCCTCGACGCAGGAGCCGATATCGCCGACCACGGGGGCGACGATCTCGACGTTGGAATCCATCTCCTTGGGCTCGATGTCGATCAGGATGAACTTCTTGGAACCGGGAGCGCCCCAGGTCTTGCCTTTGCCGTGGGACAAGAGCCAGTTGAGCCGGGCGCCGATCAGCAGGACGACGTCGGCCTCCTTGAGGACCAGCGAGCGCGCCGCACCCGCCGATTGCGGGTGGGTGTCGGGCAGCAGGCCCTTGGCCATGCTCATGGGCACGTAGGGGATGCCGCTCGATTCCACGAGGTCGCGGATCGCGGCATCGGCCTGAGCATAGGCCGCGCCCTTGCCCAGAACGATGAGAGGACGCTGGGCGCCCTTGAGCACGTCGAGGGCGCGGGAGATGGCCGAGGGGGCGGGCAACTGCGCCGGAGCGGGATCGATCACCTTGACCAGCGACTTGGCGCCGGCCTCGGCCTCCATCACCTGCGAGAACAGCTTGGCCGGCAGGTCGAGATAGACGCCGCCGGGACGGCCCGAGCAGGCGGCCCGGATGGCGCGGGCCACGGCGATGCCGATATCGGCGGCGTGCAGTACACGGAAGGCGGCCTTGCACAGGGGCTTGGCGATGGCGAGCTGGTCCATCTCCTCGTAATCGCCCTGCTGCAGGTCGACGATCTCGCGCTCGGAGGAACCCGAGATGAGGATCATCGGGAAACAATTGGTGGTGGCGTTGGCCAGCGCCGTGAGGCCGTTGAGGAAGCCCGGGGCCGAGACCGTGAGGCAGATACCGGGTTTCTTGGTGAGGAACCCGGCGATGGCGGCGGCATTGCCCGCATGCTGCTCGTGGCGGAACGAGATCACCCGCATGCCGGCCGCCTGGGCGAGGCGCCCGAGATCGGTGATCGGGATCCCGGGCACGCCGTATATGGTGGTGATGTCGTAGCTTGAGGGCATCGATGACGAGGTGGAAGCCATCGGTGAGTTCGGGCTCGGCCCCGACAGCGATGGAATCGTCAACGAGACGCTGTGCGACTGCGGACATGATGTTTCCTCCTGATGGATCTTGCTTTTTTTGGTCTTGAATCGCCGGATTTCCGGTCGATCGGATCTCGGTCGCAGCGCGTGCCGCTTCGACGGATTTGGCGGCCCGCCACCCGGATGACAGGCGGAATGTCACGGGAACGGAGGGTCGGTCTCGTGTCCGGTGCGGCCGAATACTTGCTGGATGCATCGAACCTTGTCGAACATCGCGCGTCCCCGTGGCCAGAACCGTCTTTCTTCAATGAAGGAATGGTGGCATACCAAATACCAAGTGTCAAACGGTCCCACCGGGGCCGAACCGGGCCGTCTCCCGGCCCCCAGCGGAGGCGCAGAGGCCGATTCCTCAGATTTTCTGCAAATCACAGAGAAGATATTTGACGTGGACTTGTCCTAGCCAAGTCCTTGTATTCCAAGGCCGAACTTGCCATGGTCAGAACACGCGCGCCCAACCTAGGGGGGCAGCTCAGAATTGGTCCAGGTGCGAAGATGGTCAAGTCGGAACCGTTTCAAATAAAGCCGATCGCTGCGACTTCGAGCTTACGGGCCCTCGCCTATGATGCGCTCAAAGAAGCCATCACCAACATGAACATCTATAGCCAAAAGGAGGAAGTCCGCCTCGACGAGCGCAAGTTGTCGCTCAATCTCGGTGTGAGCCGCACCCCGGTGCGGGAAGCGCTCACCGTGCTGGAGCAGGAGGGCTTCGTGCGATTCGAGGCGCGTCGCGGCGTGTTCGTGATCAAGAAGACGAAGAAGGAGATCGTCAGCATGATCGAGGCGTGGTCGGCGCTGGAGAGCATGGCCGCCCGCCTCGCCTGCGCCCACGCCACCGACGAGCAGTTGCATGGCCTGCGCAAGCATTTCCCGGAATTCTACGAGGGCCGCCCCTCGGACCATCTCGACGAGTATTCCGAGGCCAATATCCGCTTCCACCAGATGATCATCGCGCTCGGCCAATCGGACGTGATCAAGGACATCACCAGCAACCTGCTGATGCATGTGCGGGGCATCCGGAACACCGCCCTGCGCCAGGGCGAACGGGCGGCCAACTCGATCAAGGAGCACGTCGCGATCATCAAGGCGCTGGACGCCCGCGACGCGGAGCTCGCCGAGCGGCTGGTGCGCGAACACGGCCTCGGCCTCGCCCGCCACGTGGAAAAATACGGCGACTACCTCGACTGATTCGGTTCCGGGCTTGAATCGGGCAGGTCGGAGGGGCGTCCGAGGCGCCCCGCCAGCCCGTCGAGGACGGCCCGGCCGAGTCGCAGGAGAATCGCGGGCCGATAACCGGCATCGCGCCAGTAGAGCGCCACTTGGACCGGCAGATAGACGGCCTGGCGCAGCTTCCACCGCCTCGGGATATGCGCCAAGCGCCAGCCATAGACCGAGTTGCGCAGGTAGGTCGCCATTCGGAACAGGGGCTGGCGCGGCATGGCGATGCCGAGCCGGCGGGAGCGGATGATCCCCGCCCCGACCCGGTGCCCGATGGACACGTCCCGGGCCATCCAGCAGCCGTAGCCGGAGGCCCAGGCCCGGAAGCACCATTCGAGCTCGACCGCATCGATGAAATAATCGACCCGGAACGGCCCGATCGCCCGGAAGGCGGCGAGATCCACCAGCGAACCGGAGGTCGCCAGGAAATCCACCGGCACCAGATCGCCCCTCGGCGCGATTCCCGGACGGACCGGGTAGCGCGGCGCCTTCGCGTCCGCCTCGGCCGGGCTCGGAGCGGGGCCGACCACCGCCGGAGGCGGGCTCGCCTGGCCGAGCCGGCCATAGGCCGCCGCGAGGCCGCGGATCATGACCGCATCGGCCTGCGCGTCCTGATCGAGAAACACCAGGGCATCGCCGCCGCGCGCCGCCGCTTCCGCGGCGAGGGCGTTCAGCGCCGCGGCGATGCCGAGATTGCGCCCCTCAGACAGGATCGCGATCCCCTGCCCCCGCAGGCGCGCCAGCGCTTCCGGGGCGACGCCGCCATTGTCGAAGGCGATGGCGGGACAACCGGATGCGGCTTGGAGCGCGACGATCCGGTCGATCTGCGCGTCGGTGGAGCGAAACAGGGTGAGGCCGATCCAGATCATCGCAGTCGCATCGCCGGATCGAGCCCCGAATCATCGGCGGCATCGACGCCCGGCGCACGATACCCGGCGCCACGGCTACCACCCGCCGGGCGGTTTGGCGACGCGGCGGCTCTCTCGTCCGACCCGGGACGGGCCACCGTCTCTTAAAGAAAAACAACTCTAAAACATAGGAATTGCAAATATTTTTCCCATGCATTCTTTGATCGACCGCCAATCACGGCGCCATTCCAGCCTGTCGGTCAGACCTATGATCAGAATTGCTCCAACCTGTCGCGCCGCTCTGCTGTCGACCTGCCTCCTGACGGCCATCGCCGTGATCGGGATCGCCACGGACGCGTCCTCCGCCGAGGTGGAGGTGAAGACGCTCAACACCGGGCCGGGCGGCGTGATGGTGTTCGATCCGGCCTTCGTGAAACTCAACCCCGGCGACACGATCAAGCTGGTGCCCGGCGACAAGGGCCACAACATCGAGACCATCAAGGGCATGGCGCCGGAGGGCGCGCCGGTGGTGAAGACCACGGTCGGCTACGAGGAGACGATTCCCTTCGAGAAGGAGGGCGTCTACGGCTTCAAGTGTTCGCCGCATTACATGATGGGCATGATCGCCCTGGTGGTGGTCGGCAAGGACCGCAGCAACCTCGAGGCGGCCAAGGCGGTGCCGCACAACAAGCTCGCCAAGAAGCGCTTCGACGCGCTCTTCGCCCAGGTCGAGTAGGGCCGGGCCGGGCCGGCGATCCGCCGCCGGCCCCCTCCGCTCGAAAACCACGCGATGCGGCGGCGGTCCCGGCCCCAAACCAACCACTCGGTAACCATTGCGATCTAGGTCTGACGCGATATCCCTTCCCGCAGCCGGAGGCGCGACCGATGACGAGAGACCAGCTTGCCGCGGAATTGCTGCGCATCGCCAAGCTGCAGCTCAGCGACATCACCCGCGCGGTGAAAAACGGCGAGAAGTCCATCGCGCTGAACGAGGTCGCCGACCTCGCCCTGCGCCTCAACCGGCTGTCCGACGCCATCGCGGGCCGCCCGGCCCCGGCTCCCGCTCCGGCCGCCGCCGCCCCCGTCGCCCACCCGTGAGCGGCGCTTCGGCGTGGCGCGACGCCCGTAACGACCGGTCGCGCGCCCGCCTCAACCGCGCCCTGCCGGCGATCTTCCCCGCCCCAGTCCTGCAGCACGCCCTGTCGCGCCCGCTGATCCCGCCGACCCCGCGTCTGGCGGTGGAGAGCTACTGGCGGGCGCATATCCTGCGGGCCGACCGGCTCGCCCGGGCGCTGGCCGCCCGGTCGGGCCAGCCGGAGGGCTGGACTTGGCGGCTCGGCACCGAGAAGGGTTCGGGACTGGCCGCCACCTTCCGGATGCCGCCCTCGCCCTATCGCGAGCCCGCCCATGCCCGTGGGAAGGGCCATTGCTGCATCTGCGGCCAGCCGGTCTACCGCTTCGGCTGGCACAAGGACCTGTGGGGAACGGGTACGCCGAACAAGAACGCGCGCTGGCATTCGGCCTGCGTC
>JAKONB010000028.1 GCA_022702195.1 Beijerinckiaceae bacterium
GACCTCATCCCGTCGGTCCGCGTCGGCTACAACCTCGCCACCGGGCCGCAGGCCAGCACCGCGGGCGTGCGCCTCGCCAGCGTCCAGAACGCCATGGCGGGGACCTCCGTCACCGTGCCGTTCCTGCGCGGCGACGCCGTCACCGCCGCGGCGGGCCTCCAGGGCAATCTCACCGAGCAGCTCGGCTGGCGGGTGGATTACCAGGCCGCCATCGGCACCCGCACCGGCACCGCCCACGGGGTCACGGCGGGCCTGCGCTACCAGTGGTGAGACGCCGGACGGCCCCGGCTCCCGCGTGGAGCCGGGACGCACACGGTTGACCTGCGGCGTCCAGGGGGCGAGCCTGTTCCCTCAACGACGAGGGAGGCCGCCGCTTGGATTCCGGGATCACGCTCTATCACGCGCCCAACACCCGCTCGACCGGCGTGCGCATGCTCCTCGACGAGCTCGAGGCCCCGCACCGGCTGCAGGTGCTGAACATGAAGGCCGGCGAGAATCGGGCACCGGCGTATCTCGCCCTGAATCCGCTCGGAAAGGTCCCGGCGCTGACCCATGGCGCGGCGCTCGTCACCGAGCAGGCGGCGATCTACCTGTATCTCGCCGACCTGTTTCCGGAGAAGGGACTGGCGCCGGCCATCGGCGATCCGCTGCGCGGTCCGTACCTGCGCTGGATGGTCTATTACGGGTCGAGCTTCGAGCCGGCGATCATCGACCGGGCAATGCAGCGCGAGCCGGGTCCGAAGGCGATGTCGGCCTATGGCGATTTCGACACGGTGCTGGAGACCCTGGTCGAAACGCTGTCGCGCGGTCCCTACCTGCTCGGTGAGCGCTTCTCGGCGGCGGACGTGCTCTGGGGCAACGCCCTGGGCTGGACCACCAGCTTCAAGCTGGTCCCCGAGGAGCCGGCGATCATGGCCTATGTGGCCCGCGCCCGGGCACGGCCCGCCGCGCAGCGAGTGACGGCGGACGATGCCGCCCTGGCCGCCGCGCAGGCGGATGCGGCGGGCTGATCGATTCTCGAAGAGGAGGCCGAACGATGCGAAAAATCTTCGTCAACCTGCCGGTGAAGGACCTGCCGGAATCGCGACGCTTCTTCCAGGCGCTCGGCTTCGCCTTCAACCCGGACTTCTCGAACGACGAGGCCGCCTGCATGGTGGTGGCGGACAACATCTTCGTGATGCTGCTGGTGGAACGCCGCTTCCGGGATTTCCTCACCGGCCCGATCAGCGACGCGACCCAAGCCACCGAGGTGCTGGTCTGCGTCTCGGCCGAATCGCGCCAGCAGGTCGACGGAATGCTCGCCACCGCCCTGGCCGCCGGGGGCAAGCCCTGGCAGCCGGTGATGGATCACGGCTTCATGTATGGATGCAGCTTTCAGGACCTCGACGGCCATGTCTGGGAAGTCATGTTCCTGGAGCAGCCGGCCGCCTGATCCGGCAAGCCCGCGCGGAAGCCGGAGCCCTGGCCGATCCGCCATCCCGAAGGACGCGACGGATCGGGGCGCCCGGCGGGGCGGTCAGCCCGGCGGGATCGCGGCCGGGCCGGATTCGCGCGAGACGACGGACGAGGACGCCGCCGCGGGCGCGAAGGCGGCGAACAGGTGCACGCCGATCACCGGCCCGAAGACCAGTGACATCATCACGAACATGATGAGGGCGACGTTGGTGTCGCTTCCCCCGGTGCCGACCGCCTTGGGGCGACGCAGGAGGGGGGAGGGGGTGTACGGAAAAGCGGTGCGCAGGAAGGTCATGGGCTCACCTCGTTCGACAGGCCGCCATCGGCCGATCGCGGGCGAGCCCGATCGCGCGATCAGGCTGGGCGCACGCGGACGGCCGAAGGCGGCACGGTCCGTCGACTACTGTCGCTGGGCATAGGGTTCGTGAAATCCTGTGGAGCCCCATGCCCGGCGCGGGGCATCGGTCATGAGGCGACGCCGGAATGATGCCGACGCACATGTTAGTCAAGTCCTAACGCGCGGCGCCCCGCAGAGGTCCCGGCCGTCCACAGGGAGGCGCGGATGCCGCGCCCGGGATCAGCGCGGCAGCAGGGCGGCGAAGCGTTCCACCAGCCGGCGCCCGACCTCGTCCTTGTCCAGCCTCGGCCAGGTCTCCACCGAGCCGTCGCGGCCGAGGAGATGCACGGTGTTGGCGGTGCCGCCCATCACGCCGCCCTCCGGCGAGACGTCGTTGGCCACCAGCCAGTCGCAGCCCTTGCGGGCGATCTTGTCGCGGGCATGTTGCAGCACCGCATCGGTCTCGGCGGCAAAGCCCACCACCAGGGCCGGCCGGCCCTCGGTGCGCCGCGCGATGGTGGCGAGGAGATCGGGATTCTCCACGAGGCGCAGGGGCGCCGGTTCGGCCCCGTCCTTCTTGATCTTGCTGTCCCGCGCCGCGACGGGGCGCCAATCCCCCACCGCCGCGGCGAAGATGGCCAGGTCGGCGGGCAGGGCCGCCTCCACGGCCGCCAGCATCTCGCGGGCGGTCTCCACCCGGACCACCCGCACCCCGGCCGGATCTTGGATCGCGACCGGCCCCGAGACCAGGGTGACGTGGGCGCCGGCCGTGGCGGCGGCGGCCGCGATGGCGTGGCCCTGGCGCCCCGAGGAGCGGTTGGCGAGGTAGCGCACCGGGTCGATCGGCTCGTGGGTCGGCCCGGAGGTCACGAGGACGCGCCGTCCCGCCAGCACGCCGGCCGCGACCCGCCCGGCGAGGAAGCCGAAGCCGCCTTCGGGTTGCGATGCCTCGGCGAGCATCGCCTCCAGGGCGTCGGCGATCTCGGCGGGCTCGGCGAGGCGGCCGGGACCGAACTCGGCCTCCGCCATCGCCCCGTCATTGGGGCCGACCACCCGGACGCCGTCGCCCCGGAGGGTGGCGAGATTGCGCCGGGTCGCCGGGTGCTGCCACATCCGCACGTTCATGGCTGGGGCGATCAGGATCGGCAGGGTGGTGGCCAGCAGCACGGTGGCGGCCAGGTCCGAGGCCTCGCCCGTGGCCATGCGGGCCATCAGGCTCGCGGTGGCGGGGGCGACCACGATGGCATCGGCGTCGCGCGCGAGCTTGATGTGGCCGATATCGGCCTCCTCCGCCCGGTCGAACAGGTCGGTATGGGCGCGCTCGCCGGCCAGGGCCGCGGCGGCCAGCGGCGTCACGAATTCCTGCGCGCCGGCGGTGAGCAGGGGACGCACCTGGGCGCCGCGCTCGCGCAGACGGCGGATCAGGTCCAAGGCCTTGTAGGCCGCGATTCCGCCGCCGATGACGAGGAGAACGCGGCGGTTCTGAAGCGGCTTGGTCATGGGGACCTCGGGTCTCGGCGGAACCTTACCGGAACGCCATCACCAGCGCACCGACGGCGATGGCCCAGAGGGCGACGGTGGACCAGAGCGCGCGGCGGCGCTCGGCGCGGGCGAAGGCGTCGATCCGGCTGGCGTTGCCGGTGCCGGCCTCGTCGAGGCGCACCAGGATGCGGCGCAGGCGCTGGGCCAGGTCGGGGATGTCGCCGATCACGTCGGTGATGGTGAGCGCGGCGCGGCCCACCCCCTCGATCCGGCCGATCGGGCCGAGGTTGCGGGCGATCCAGGAGCGGACCACCGGCTCGGCGCCGGTCCACATGTCGAGCTGCGGGTCGAGGGAGCGGGCGACGCCCTCCACCACCACCATGGTCTTCTGGAGCATCACCAGCTCGGTGCGCGTGCTCATGTCGAACAGGGCGGTGATGTCGAACAGCAGGGTCAGCACCTTGGCCATCGAGATCTCGTCGGCCCGGCGCTGGTGGATCGGCTCGCCGATCGCCCGGATCGCCTGGGCGAAATCGTCCACCGAATGGTGGGCCGGCACGTAGCCGGCCTCGAAATGCACCTGCGCCACCCGCTTGTAGTCGCGCAGGATGAAGCCGAGCAGGATCTCGGCGAGGAAGCGCCGCTCCATGTGCCCGAGCCGGCCCATAATGCCGAAATCGACGGCCACCAGGGTGCCGGTTGGGTCGATGAACAGGTTCCCGGGATGCATGTCGGCGTGGAAG
>JAKONB010000030.1 GCA_022702195.1 Beijerinckiaceae bacterium
ATCGCGTTGCGGCGGATCACCGGGACGCCGAGTTCCGAGGCCACCGCGTGGAGGGCGGCGCCATACTGTTCCGCGCCCGCCGTGGTGGAGAGGCGCTTGCACCATTGCTGATCCATCAGGACCACGTCGGCCCCGGCGGCGCGCATGGCCAGGATGCCGTTGCGGGTCAGCTCGGTGAACCGTGCGACGCTCACCCCGTTCATCGGGTCGTTGCTGCCGGTCTGCCAGATCACCAGGTCGGGCCGCTCGGCGAGCACGTCGCGCTCGAGGCGCTTGGCCATCGCCTCCGAATCGTCGCCGCCCTTGCCCCGGTTGAGCATGGTGACGGCGGGATGGGCCGCGTCCGGATCGGCCGCGATCTTGTGCCGGAGGCGCTCCTCGAGATCGTGCTGGAGCTGCGCCGGGTAGGCCGTGGCCGGCGACGAGGCGCCGATGCCCTCGGTGGAGGAGGAGCCGAAGGCGACGATCCGGATGTCGCTGCCCTTGGCCACGAGCCCGGCCACCCGGGGCAGGCGCGCCATCGCCCGGGCCGGGATCGTCGCATGGGCCAGCATCGGCGGCTGAACCACCGGCTCGGCCCGCGCCGGCAGGCCGGCTCCGACGAGCAGGGCGCCGAGGCCGAGGAGGGACGACACGAGGGGGCGCGCTGAAACGAGGATCGGCATCGCGTTCGCTTTGATGACGGGAGAGCGGCCGCGAATCAGTGTCGACCACGCGAAAGTGAATAATTGATACCATGGGTCGAAATTGTGACCTTGGCGAGGGTGCTCGTGCTGATGTCGCACCGATGTCGCGGGTTATGCCCATGGGGTTGGTGCCAAGGTGAACGCCGGGTTCGGGATGATCCCGATCCGCCCAAGCCGGGGAGGGAGGCCGGGGAGGGAGGCCGGACCCTGCCGGGCCGCTTGACGCCGCGTGGATATGGGGGGCGGCGTCCCTGGCCGGGGACGGGCGCGAACCGCCCTTCCCCGGATCGGTATGGTTAACAGAACCCTTCCGAATGGCCGGATCCTGCCCTTCATGTTCCATAATATATCTTATGCGAATGTCAGGTCGGCACCGGGGGGCCGTTGCGGCCTCGGACCGAACCGGGTCGGGCCGCCCTCCCCGTTGGTCGGAATGCGGTGCCGAGATGCCGAACGGTGGTATGACGCGGGCCAGCAATCCGAGGACGGTTCCGAGACCGGGACCGCGTCAGGACGAGGAGGGCCCAAGCGCCTTGCACGCGATGATCCGGCTGCCCTACGTCGCGCCCTACGATTGGCCGGCGATCCGCGACTATCTCGCGTTGCGGGCCATTCCGGGCGTCGAGACGGTGGTGGGCGATGCCTACCTACGGACCGTCGTGGTCCTCGGCCGCCCCGGTCGCATCCGCGTCGGTCCGGGCGAGGGCGATGCCCTCGTGGCGACGATCCGGCACGCCGATCCCGGGGCGGTGCCGGAGATCGGCGCCCGCCTGCGGCGGATGTTCGATCTCGACGCCGATCCCGCCGCCATCCGGGCGGGGCTGGCCCGGGACCCGGATCTCGCCGCCCTGGTCGCCGCCCGGCCGGGCCTGCGGGTGCCGGGCGCCTGGGACGGGTTCGAACTCGGCGTGCGCGCCATCCTGGGGCAGCAGGTCTCGGTGGCGGCGGCCACCCGGCTCGCTGGCAAGCTGGTGGCCGCTTTCGGGACGCCCCTGGACGAGCCCGAGGCGGGGCCGGCCTGGCTGTTCCCGGCGCCCGAGCGGCTGGCCCGGGCCGACATCGCCGCCGCCCTCCCCATGCCGCGCGCCCGGGGGGCGGCCATCGCCGCCCTGGCGGAGGCGGTAGCGGCGACCCCCGGTCTGCTCGCGCCCGGCGGCGACCCCGATGCGGCCCGCGCCGCCCTGATGCGCCTGCGCGGCATCGGCGAATGGACCGCGCAATACATCGCCATGCGGGCCTTGCGCGCGGCCGATGCGCTGCCGTCCGGCGATATCGGCCTGCTGCGCGCCCTCGATCGCGGCGCCGGCCGGCCGACGCCCCGGCAATTGCTCGCGCGCTCCGAGGCCTGGCGGCCGTGGCGGGCCTATGCGGTCCTCCATCTCTGGGCGTCGGACGCGGATTCGGCAGCAAGCGCCGGGATGCGCGTGGTGCCCGAGGGCGCCACCTTGCGGACATGACGGCCCCCACGGGCCGTCGCCCGACATCCCCACGGAAGCCCTCCCCCATGCAGGTCCTCGACCCCGAGTCCCCGTCCGACCCGCGCTGGACGGCCGTGGCCACCCGCGATGCCGCCGCCGACGGCCGCTTCGTCTACGCGGTGCGCAGCACCGGCGTGTATTGCCGCCCGAGCTGCCCGGCCCGGACGCCCCGGCGGGAGAATGTCAGCTTCCATCCCGATCCCGCGGCGGCCGAGGCGGCGGGGTTTCGCGCCTGCCTGCGCTGCCGGCCGGATTCGACGTCCCAGGCCGAGCGCCACGGTGCGGCCGTCGCCCGGGCCTGCCGCCTCATCGCCGGGGCCGAGACGCCCCCCGGCCTCGAGACCCTGGCGCGGGCGGCGGGGTTGAGCCCGTTCCACTTCCACCGGGTGTTCAAGCGGATCACCGGCGTGACCCCCAAGGCCTATGCGGACGGCGTCCGGGCCGGCCGCCTCAGCGCCGGCCTGACGGGGGCGGGGAGCGTGACCGAGGCGCTCTACGACGCCGGCTACAACGCCCCGAGCCGGTTCTACGCCGAGGCCGGGGCGCGGCTCGGCATGACGCCCAGAGCCTATCGCAAGGGCGGCGCCGGCACCGCGATCCGCTTCGCGGTGGGGCAGTGCAGCCTCGGGGCGATCCTGGTGGCCGCCACCGGGCGGGGGATCTGCGCCATCCTGCTCGGCGACGATCCCGAGGCCCTGCTCCGCGACCTCCAGGACCGTTTCCCGCGCGCCGAGCTCACCGGGGGCGATGCCGGCTTCGAGGGCTGGGTCGCCCAGGTGGTGGGTCTGGTGGAGGCGCCGGGACGCGGCCTGGATCTCCCCCTCGACATCGGCGGCACCGCGTTCCAGCAGCGGGTCTGGGACGCCCTGCGCACCATTCCGCCGGGTCAGACCGCGACCTATGCTGAGGTCGCGGCCGCGATCGGCCGGCCGGAGGCGGTGCGGGCGGTGGCGATGGCCTGCGGCGCCAACGCGCTCGCGGTGGCGATCCCCTGCCACCGGGTGGTGCGCACCGACGGGTCGCTGTCCGGTTATCGCTGGGGCATCGCCCGCAAGGCCGCGCTGCTCGCCCGGGAAGGAGCCCGATGAGGTCGACCGACAACCCCGCGCCATCCCTGCCCCGGAGCGATGCCGCTCCGGTCCTCGCCCCGCGGTCGGCGGCGGCCTCGGCCTATCCGCTGCTGCTGTTCACCATGCTGCTCTGGGGCGGCAACGTCGTGGCGGCCAAATGGGCGGTGGGCGAGGTCTCGCCGCAGGTGCTCACCTGCCTGCGCTGGGCCTTCGCCTGCCTCGCGCTGCTGCTGCCGGCCTGGCGCGGATTCATCGGCGAATGGGACCGCCTGCGCCGGCACTGGCCCTACGTGCTCGCCATGGGGGCGGGCGGCTACACCGCCTATGCGAGCCTGTTCTACGCCGCCGGCCGCTACACCAGCGGGATCAACGTCGCGTTGTTCCAGGGGGCGGTCCCCGTCCTGGTGATCCTGCTCAACTACCTCGTCCGCCGCGTGCCGGTGGGGGCGGGGCAGGCGGTCGGCGTCTGCGTGACCCTGGCCGGCGCCCTGGTGGCGGCCACCCACGGCGACTGGCGGGTGCTGACCACCCTCGGCTTCAATCTCGGCGACGGGCTGATGCTCGTGGCCTGCCTGGTCTATGCCGGCTACACCGTCGCCCTGCCCGCCCGGCCGAAGGTCTCCGCCCTCACCTTCTTCATGGGCATCGCGCTCGCCGGGTTCGTCACCGCCCTGCCCCCGCTCGCCGCCGAATGGGCGCTCGGCCAGGCGATCTGGCCGAGTCCGCGCGGCTGGGCCATCGTGGTCTTCGTGGCGCTCGGCCCCTCGCTCGGCGCGCAGCTGGCGTTCCTGCGCGCCGTGGAGCTGATCGGCCCGAACCGCGCCGGCCTGTTCATCAACCTCGTGCCGGTCTTCGGGGCCGCCCTGTCGGTCCTGGTGATCGGCGAGGCGTTCCGCTGGTACGACGCCCTCGCCTTCGCCCTGGTGCTCGGCGGCATCGTCATCGCCGAGCGGCTGGGCCGCCGGGGGTGACGGGTTTTATTGCCCCGCGCCCTTGGGGCGCTTCAGGGCGAACCGGGTCTCCGGCTCCGCGGTGAAGTAGTCGAAATAGCCGCCGCGCAGGATCGGCCGCATCGCCCCGGTCTCGACGAGACCATCCTTGATGAAGGCGTCGTCGATGTAGATCGACACCACCTGCCCGATCACCAGGAAATGGGTGGCGT
>JAKONB010000334.1 GCA_022702195.1 Beijerinckiaceae bacterium
CGGTCGCAACAGACCGAATGGATCGACCGGCGACGGTCTTGGAGTGCCTCACAATCCCCCCGATCGCCGGCGTTTCTCGCTGGAAGCAGGACGGCGCAGCCGGAGTTTTGTGAGAGACACTTATTTCACCGCCTCGATCGCCTCGCGCGCCGCCCGGTGATCCGCCGCATCGGCCTTCGGGGATTCCTGCATCGCCGGCGCCGCCCCGGAGCGGCAGAGCGAGATCAGGATCGGAAAATGGTCGGAGCCGATCCCGGGCAGGCGCTCCAGGCCGGCCACGAGGAAATCGTCGCTGAAGAACACGTGGTCGAGGGGCCAGCGCAGCAGCGGCCAATGGGCGTTGAAGGTCGGGTAGAGGCCCCGCCCGATCCGGGGGTCGAGGAGGCCGCTGATCTTCTGGAACAGGTCGTTGGTCTTCGACCAGGCGACGTCGTTGAGGTCGCCCGCCACCACCGCCGGGCCGCCCTCGCGCCGGACCGCATGGGCCACCATCACCAGTTCGGCGTCGCGCGGGGCGCTGCTGTGGCCCGGATGGGGCGGGCGCGGATGCACCCCGTGGAAAGTGAAGCTCTGGCCCGAGCGCAGGGTCACGCCGGCCCGCACCGACGGCACGTCGTCCTGGAGCAGGAACTGCACCTGCGGATCGGTGAGGGGCAGCTTGGAATAGAACATCAGCCCGTAGGTGTTGCCCTGCGGCTGCGCCACCCGGTGAGGATAGCGGTCCCGCAGGGGGCCGAGCGCCTCCGCCCAGGCGGCATCGGTCTCCAGGAGGAGCAGCAGGTCGGGGTCGCGCCGCGCCACGAGCGCCAGGAGGGCGCCGTAATCGCGGTTCGATTCGAGCACGTTGGCGATCATGATCGACACCATCGCCTCCGGCCGGCAATCGGCCGCCGCCACGGCCGCCGCCTGCGGCGCGACGGCCGGGGTGAACGGGTAGATGCGCGACACCTGGTAGGCTAGGGCTGCGGCCAGGGCCGTGGCGAGGATCATCCCGGACATGTCGCGGCCGAGCAGGACCAGCGCCACGACCACCGGCACGATCAGGGCAGCGATCTGCAGACGCGGAAAGTCGAAGGTGCGGATGAAGCCCGAATTGCTGGGAATGAACGGCAGCAGCGTCGCCGCGACGAGGCTCGCGCCGAGGAGCTTCAGGCCGATGATCAGTGCCGCCACCGGCCACCCTCCAGACTGTTGCCACGCCGTCGTGACGGGGCGTTGCAGAACGCCCCACCGGCGAAATGGTGCCGCCGGCCGCGCCCGCTTCGACGGGGCCGGTCGTGCCGCCTGACGTCCTCCCGGAGGCCGCAGCCCGCATCGACGCCCTGCTGACCCGGATCGCGGCCGCCCCCTTGCGCGGAGAGGACGGCCCCCTGGACCTGCACGGCCTGTCCCTCGGCCGGGACGCCCTCGCCGACCTGCGCCGTCCCGATTCCCCTACTTGGCTCGACAAGACCGGCGGCCTCAACCTCGCGGGGGCCGACCTCTCCGATGCGCATCTCGAGGATACCGACCTGTCGGGCGCCAACCTCGCGGGCGCGCGCCTGGCCGGGGCGCTGGCGCGCTCGGCCCGGTTCGCCGGGGCCATCGCCGAGGAGGCGGATTTCTCCGGCGCGGATCTCAGCGGCGCGCGCTTCGTCGGCATGGCCGGGGGCGAGGCGAATTTCGACGACGCCATGCTGGAGGACGCGGATTTCACCGGCGCCGCCATGCGCTTCGCCAAGCTGCGCCGCGCCCTCCTCGACGGGGCGAACTTCAACGGAGCCGACCTGTGGGGCGCCGACCTCACGGGGGCGGACGCGGACTACACCCATTTCCGGGGGGCGCATCTCGACGAGGTCAAGCTCGCCCGCGTCAACCTCACCTACGCGGATTTCGAGGGCGCCAGCCTGAAGAAGGCGCAGCTCTCGGAGGCGCGCCTGCGGGGGGCCAATCTCGGCGGGGTCAAGCTCGACGGGGCGGATCTGTCGGGGGCCGACCTCTCCGACACCAGCCTGGTGCGGCTCAACCTCGCCACCTGCGACCTGCGCCACGCGCGCTTCGCCGGGGCCTGGCTCAACGGCACGCGGATGAGCGTGGAGCAGCTCGGCGGCGCGGTGGGCGAGGAGGTCGCCAAGGATTATCCGGCGGCCCAGGCGAGCTACCTCGCCCTCGAGCAGAACTTCAAGAGCATCGGCAGCCAGGACGCGGCGAGCTGGGCCTATAAGCGCGGGCGGCGCATGGGCCGGCTCCACGCGGGCGCCCAGGCGCGCGACGCCTGGGCCGGCCGGGCCTGGAAGCCGCTCGCCCGCCACGGCTATCAGTGGGTGGCCGACCGCTTCGTCGAGTGGCTGTGCGATTACGGCGAGAGCCTGTCGCGGATCGCCCGCGCCTTCGTCATCCTGATCGGCGTGTTCGCGGCCCTGTACGGCATTGCCGGCGGCCTCATCCCCGAGGGCAGCGACGGACGGCCCACCTACAACGTGCTCGATCTCGTGAGCTACAGCGCCCTCAACATGATGACGGCCAACCCGCCCGAGATCGGCATCAAGCCCATCGGCCGCTTCACGAACCTGCTGGTCGGGATCGAGGGGGCCGCCGGCATCATCCTCATGGGTCTGTTCGGCTTCGTGCTCGGCAACCGCCTGCGGCGCTGACGCGTTTGCGTCCGCCGGGTGGACCCGGCGTCGCGTTCCCGGCGTCCCGCTCGCCGGGCGCCGCCGTCGCGGCATCCGCGCCGCTGTCCGCCTCCCACGATCCGACCCCAGGTCCCCCATGAACACCGCTTCCCCCTCGCGTCCCGGTCCCGGCTGGCGCCGACCGCGGGTGTTCGGCAAACCGCGGCTGCTCGGCAACCTGCCGAGCTCGCCGGTCGCCCTCGTGCTCATCGGCGTGGCGGTGGCGGCGGGCATCGCGAACTACGCGGTGGGCGAGGCGGCCCGGGGGGAGGCGGCCCGTCAGCACGCCGTCCTCACCCAGAGCGAGCACCTGCTCTCCAACATGGTCGAGCTCGAGACCGGCATGCGCGGCTACATGCTGTTCGGCGAGGAGACCTATCTCGAACCCTATGACGCGGCCCAGGCCACCATCGGCGGGCAGCTCGACGCCCTCGAAGCCCTGACCCGGGGCGAAGGGGTGCCGGGCAGCGACCCGAAGCGCCTGCGCGCCTTCGTCGACGCCAAGCGGACTTTCGCCGCCCGGGTCATCGCCCTGCGCCGGAGCGGGAGCTACGACGAGGCCGTCGCGCTCGCCCGGACCGGGGAGGGCAAGCGCACCATGGACGGGGTCCGGGCGGCCGCCAAGACGCTGCAGGACCATGCCAACACGGTTCTGGCCCAGTCCGAGGGCCGCGATCGGACCTGGTCCCTCCTGCTCCTGCTGCTGGCGATCGGTTCGGCGCTGGCCGCCGTGGGCCTGCTCGCCCGCCTCGCCCTGGTGCGCCGGCGCGAGGAACAGCGCATGGCCACCCTCCTCGACGGCGTGTTCGCCAACGCCCCCGTGGGCCTCGGCTTCCTCGACCGCGAGTACCGGTTCCGCCACATGAACCGGGCGCTGGCCACCATGAACGAGCGCGGCTTCGGCACCGATCTCGGCGCCCCGATCTGGGCGATGCTGCCGACCCTCCAGGACCAGCTGACGCCCAAGCTCGCCGCGGCGCGCGATGCCGGCCTCGTCACCACCAATGTCGACGTGGCGGTACCGACGCCCAGCGCCCCGCGCGGGGTGCGCCATTTCCAGATGAGCTTCTATCCGCTGCTCGGGCGCGGCGGCGATCCCTCCGCCCCCGCCGAGGGGGTCGGCCTCGTGGTCTCGGACGTCACCCTGGGCAAGCTCGCCGAGGAGCGCATGCGCCGCAGCGAGGAGCGCTTCCGCTCGCTCACCCAGGCCACCTCCGCCATCGTCTGGACCACCACCCCGGATGGCGGCTTCGAGGTCACCCCGTCCGAATGGACCCGCTTCACCGGCCAATCCCCTCAGACCGCCGCCGGCTATGGCTGGCTCGAGGCGATCCATCCCGACGACCGGGAGCGGACCAACGCCGCCTGGAACCGGGCGGTGGAGACGCTCTCGCCCTACGAGATCGAGCATCGGGTCCGCCGCAACGACGGCGCCTGGCGCTACATGGCGGCTCGCGGGGTGCCGATCCTGGAGGAGAACGGCAGCATCCGTGAATGGGTGGGGGCGCATACCGACATCACCGCCCGCAAGGAGGCGGAGCTGGCCCTGGAGATGGCCAAGGAGGCCGCCGAGGAGGCCAACCGCGCCAAGAGCCAGTTCCTCGCCAACATGAGCCACGAGCTGCGCACCCCGCTCTCGGCGGTGATCGGCTATTCCGAGATGCTCCAGGAGGAGATCGAGGATCTGGGCGAGGAGAGCCTGCTCGGCGACATGCGCAAGATCGAGGCGAATGCGCGCCACCTGCTCGGCCTGATCAACGACGTGCTCGACCTGTCCAAGATCGAGGCCGAGCGGATGGAGATCTATGCCGAGACCTTCCCGGTGGCCGAGATCGTGCGCGACGTCGCCGCCACCGTGGATTCGCTGATCGACAAGAAGGGCAACCAGCTCACCCTCGCGATCGGCCCGGATCTCGGCGAGGCCCATACCGACCAGACCAAGCTGCGCCAGTGCCTGATCAACCTCCTGAGCAACGCGGCGAAGTTCACCGAGGGCGGCCGCATCACCCTGTCGGCCACCCGCACCGGGCCGGGGGCGACCGGGCGGCTGCGCTTCCACGTCACCGATACGGGCATCGGCATGAACCCGGAGCAGCAGGCCAAGCTGTTCCAGCGCTTCACCCAGGCGGACGCCTCCACCACCCGGCGCTTCGGCGGCACCGGCCTCGGCCTCGCCATCACCCGCGCCTTCGCCGAGATGCTCGGCGGCGAGATCACGGTGTCGAGCCAGGAGGGCGTCGGCACCACCTTCACCCTCGACCTGCCGGCGACCTATGTCAGCACCTCGCCGATGGAGGCGGTGCGTCACGATCAGGACCGGTCCCACCGTCTCTCCGACGCGATTCCGGCCTCGGGCGGCCACGTCCTCATCATCGACGACGATGCGGCGACCCGCGACCTCCTCGCCCGCTTCCTGGAGAAGGACGGCTTCACCGTCGCCACCGCGAGCGACGGGCGCGAGGGGGTGGAGCGCGCCCTCGCCCTGCGCCCGCGGGTCATCCTCCTCGACGTGACCATGCCCAGGATGGACGGCTGGTCGGTCCTGCGCACCCTGCGGGCGGACCCGGAGCTCGGCACCACGCCGATCATCATGGTGACGGTGCTCGACGAGCAGAACCTCGCCTTCTCGCTGGGCGCCACGGATTACCTGCAGAAGCCGATCGAATGGGGGCAGCTCAAGACCGCGATGGAGCGCTTCAAGCCCTCCGAGCACGAGGGTCCGGTCCTCATCATCGACGACGACCCGGATGCGCGCGAACGCATGACGGCGATGCTCACCCGCGAGGGCTGGCGCGTGGCCTCCGCCGAGAACGGCGTGGCGGGGCTGGAGGCCACCGCGGCCAAGAAGCCTGCCCTGATCCTCCTCGACCTGATGATGCCGGAGATGGACGGGTTCGGCTTCCTGCGCGCGCTGCGGGGCAAGGCCGAATGGCGCGACATCCCCGTGGTGGTCCTCACCGCCAAGGACATCACCGCCGACGACCGCCGCCGCCTGGCGGGCCGCGCCGACCGGGTGCTGCAGAAGGGCGGCCTCAGCCTCAACGACCTGGCCGAGTCCCTGCGCTCCCTGGTGTCCCCGGGGGGCTGAGGCCCCGGGGGGCGGCGCGTCGGGGGATGGCCGGTCCCCCGCCTGCCCGATGCAGGCTCGGGCCGATCGGTCCGGCCGGCCGTGGCGATGGGAGATGGCGTTTCGCACGCAGACCGCAGCGCGTCATCCTCCCCCTCTGCGGGGGAGGGTGCCTGCGGGGCGGGCGGGTGATACCGTCTCAGGCCGATCCATTCGGCATGGTGCGCGCGGGACCCCCTCTCCCAAACGGGAGAGGGGGTCTGTCGCGGCCGTGTCCACCGAAGGGATCGAGCGGACGCCGTATGAGGGGGCGCCCGACGGTTCAGCGCGCCTTCCGAGACTCTCGCCCCCGCCGGTTCTCGCCGAGGGCGGGACGCCGCCGCGGAGGGGGGAGGGTGGCGCGTGCCCGGCCCCGTCCCCTCTCGGCGAACGGACATGGGCGTGATGGCCGTC
>JAKONB010000356.1 GCA_022702195.1 Beijerinckiaceae bacterium
TCTCGCTGCGGAAGGGCACGACGCTGACCAAGGAGATGTTCCTCAACCATCTCTACGGCGGCATGGACGAGCCCGAGCTGAAGATCATCGACGTGTTCATCTGCAAGCTGCGCAAGAAGCTCGCCAATGCCAGCCAGGGCAAGAACTACATCGAGACGGTGTGGGGCCGCGGCTACGTGCTGCGCGAGCCGAACGAAGGCGAAGAGCGCATCGCCGTCTGACGCCCGGAACCCGGGCAACGCTGAAACGGCCCCGCGCGAGCGGGGCCTTTTCGTTTCGCGCACCGGCCCTCGCCCCCCCGGAGATCGCCGGGCCAGCGCGCGGACGCGCGCGATGGTGCGCCATCGGGCCGGGACGCCGAGACCGATGGATCCATCCACGGACCGAGTGCCATCCGCGGGGGCTGCGGGAGGGATCTTCCGCGACCCGGCGCCGCTCGGCGGCGGCTGGATCGGCGATCGGATCAGAGGCCGACCACGCGGCCGAGCGGCACGGACGGGGACGCCGTCGCGGCGCGGGTGGGGGCTTGCTTGTACAGCCCACGATGCTGGGCGCTGGGAACCAGCCGGTCGGTGAGGCCGATCACCGTCTCGGCGGCGCCGAGCAGGAGGCAGCCATCCGGCGAGAGGCTCGCGCCGAGGCGGCCGAGCACGTCGCTCTTGGTCGGCGCATCGAAATAGATCAGCACGTTGCGGCAATAGATGATGTCGAACACGCCCAGCCCGTCGAAGGGATGCAGCAGGTTCAGGGGCCGGAAATCGACCATCTGGCGCAGGTTGGCGGCGAGGCGCCACTGGTCGCCTACCTGCTCGAAATGCTTGATCAGCAATTGGACCGGCAGGCCGCGCTGAACCTCGAAATGGCTGTAGAGCCCGGCCTTGGCCTTCTCCAGGACCTCCGTCGACAGGTCGGTGGCGATCAGGTCGACCTGCCAGCCGGACAGGCGCGGGGCGGCGTCGTGGAGCATCATCGCCAGCGAATAGGGCTCCTGCCCCGTCGAGGCGGCGGCGCACCAGATCCGCAGGCGGCGCTGCTGGGCGCGCCGGGCCATCGCCTCCGGCAGCAGCACGTCCCGGAACAGGTCGAACGGCACCCTGTCGCGGAAGAAGAAGGTCTCGTTGGTGGTCATCGCCTCGACCACCGCGCGCTCCAGGGCGGTGTCGCGGCCGTTCCTCAACGCGGTGATCAGGTCGTGCAGGGTCGCGAACTGGAAGCGCCGGCACACGGGACTGAGCCGGCTCTCCACGAGGTAGCGTTTCTCGGTGCTCAGGGCGAGGCCGGAGCGGGTCTTCAGGTAGGCGCGCAGGAAATCGAATTCGACGTCGGTCATGCGCCCTGCCCCGTCAGAAGGTTGCGGATCGCGCCACCGATCTCGCCGAGCGGCAGGACCGCCTGGGCGAGGCCGGCCTTGGCGACGCTGCCGGGCATGCCCCAGACGGTGCTGGTCGCCTCGTCCTGGGCCAGCACGGCGCCGCCGGATTCGGTGAGGGCGCGGGCCCCCCCGGTTCCGTCCGCTCCCATCCCGGTGAGCACCACCGCGAGGGTGGCGGCCCCGAAGATGGCGGCGGCGTCCTGGAACAGGACGTCGACCGCCGGGCGGCAGAAATTGACGACCGGACCGTCATGCAGACGGATCGCCACGTCGCGCCCCCCGGCGGCGGCGGTCAGGCCCATGTGGCGGCCGCCCGGCGCCACGTAGATCCGGCCGGGCACCAGGCGCTCGTCCGCCTTGCCCTCCGCCGCCGGCAGGCCGGTGCGGGTTCCCAGATGCTCGGCGAAGACGGCGGTGAAGACCGGCGGCATGTGCTGCACGATGAGCACCGGGAACTGCCGCAGGGTGGCGTTGCCGATCTTCTCCAGCACTTCGCCCACCGCCCGCGGCCCGCCGGTGGAGGCGCCGATGAGCAGGACCCGGGGGGCGATGCCGGACCGGGCCTTCGGACGCAGCACGATCGGCGCCGCCGGCCGCGGTGCGGCCGCCGGGCTCGGCGCCGCGACCCCGGCCGGACCCGGGCCGCGCTTTCGGGCGCGGGCCGAGCCGAACACCCGGACCCGCTCGATGAGATCGACCCGGAAGGCGTCGGAAGTGGTCACGCCGCGGTTGCTCTCGGGCTTGGCGATGTAATCGACCGCGCCGAGGGCGAGGCAGCGCAGGGAGATGTCCGCGTTGCGGGTGGTCAGCGTCGACATCATCACGATCTGGACGCCGGGGCTCTTGGCCAGCAGGCGCGGCAGGGCCTGCGTGCCGTCGAGTTCCGGCATGTCGATGTCGAGGAGGATCACGTCGGGATCGTGCCGCGCCATGGCCTCCAGGGCGATCCGCCCGTTCGAGGCGGTGGCGACGACCTCATGGCCGGCCTCCGCGAGCCAGCGCGCCACCAGGCCCCGGACCACCGCCGAATCGTCGGCGATGAGCACGCGGACGCGGTGTCCGGCCGGCGCGGCGGCCGGGCCGGACGGTGGGGCATGGGACGAGGCGATGGCTGCCATGATCGATTTCACGCTTCGCGGCTACGCGGGGCTTCGGGGTCGGCGCGCCGGCCGGACGGGGAGGACCCGTCCGCTGCGCGGGATCAGGCGGCGTCCGCTTCCGTGACGAATCCGACCTGAGCCAGCTTTGCCATGACGATGTCGCGGTCGAAAGGCTTCATGATGTACTCGTCGGCGCCCGCATGGAGGGCGCGGGCGATGGCGCCGACGTCGTTCTCGGTGGTGCAGAACAGGACCTTGGGCTTCTCGCCGCCCGGCGTCTTGCGCAGGGCGCGCAGGAAGTCGTAGCCGTCCATGGT
>JAKONB010000359.1 GCA_022702195.1 Beijerinckiaceae bacterium
GCCGCAGCGTCCTGTCCGGGACCGCCCGGGCATTGCGCGCCCGGGACGACGTGAAGGCGGTCTATCTCGGCGTCCTGGCGACGCCCGCCTGCCTCACGGCGTGAACCGCACCGTTCCAGGAAATCTCAAGGCCGGGAAAGCATCTTCCGGGTTGAGGCGAAATTAAAGTATGTGATTTTGTTGACTTGAGAGGCCGAATTTCCAACATTGTGTTGGCAACAAGAGCCTGTCAGCATCCTGATTGCCGGGATTTGACGGTGCTCAACTTGTCTTGATCGACCCTGTACGGGACGTGTCTTCGTCCCGTCGCAACGGCCCCCTGCCCTTTCCGCCTTCCCGAGCGCCGGCACGAACGGCCGATGGCTGATGCATGCCCGCGAGAGACGAGCCTTGATGACCGACGACCTGCGACCGGTATCTCCCCCGCCCCATCTGCCGAACCGCTTTCTGCGCAAAGCCCTGCTGGGGACCTGCCTCACCTGCGCCATCCCCCTCGGGATCACGGCGGCTCCGGCCCAGTCCCCCAGTGCGATCGAGAGCCTCACCGGCGAGGCTGGCCCCAGCACGGATGCGGGCGCGATCGGCGTCGCGCCGGACGGTACCGCGAAGTGGCACGGCCCGCTGGCCCCCTACGCGGCACGCCTCGCGGCGCAGGGTCTGAGCTTCGACGTCAATGCGTACGAATACTTCTTCTCCAATCCGAGCGCCGGGCTGCGGCCGGGGCAATTGTCCAACTCGACCTATTACCTGCTCAGCCTCGACGCCGATCTCGACCGGATCGCCGGCATCCGGGGCGGCTGGCTCCATTATACGCAGACCTTCTTCGGCCTGCGCTGGAACAACCGCAACATGGACGGCGACGTCGGCGATTCGACGGTGGGCTATCAGCCGACCTACAACCGCGACTTCGCCCGCCTCTCGATCCTGACCTACGAGCAGCGGCTGTTCGACGACACCCTCGCCATCGAGATCGGCCGCACCCATCCCAACCGCTATTACGCGCTGCCACCCTGCCAATCGAGCGTCAGCTGCTTCCAGGACATCCTGCAGATCAACGCCGGCCTGACCTCGCCGCTCTACTCGGTCTGGGGCGCGAACCTCGCCTACAAGCTCTCGGCCGACGATTACGTCCAGGCCGGTGCCTTCAGCGTCACCAGCGGGGCCAATTTTCTCTCCGGCTACGATTGGGGCTACGAGCCGCTGAACGGCGCCCTGGTGCTGGCCGAGATCGGCCGTTCCACCACCTTCGCGACGCGGGCCTATCCGGGGCGCGTGGCGCTGACCGGCTTCACCACCACCGCCGACCACCCGGACAACCTCAGGACAATGTTCGGCACCTCGAAGGGCCTCAACCCGGGCGCTCAGGTGCTCCAGAGATCGGGCACCTCCGGCGTGATCCTGACCGGATCGCAGGTGATCTGGCGCGCCGATGCCGGCACGGACGCCGCCAACCCGAACCCGACCTCGGTCCAGGCCTATACGAGCCTCGCCTACGCGCCCGATCCGACCATTCCGATCCGCTGGAATGCCTTCGCGGGTCTCACCCTCCAGGCCCCGGACCAGACCCGGCCGTTCGACCGCTACGGCATCAAGGCGAACTGGCAGCGCATCGCCCCCGACTACGCGCGATTCCTCTCCGACGCCAATGCCATCTCCGGCGGCTCGGGTGCGCCCTATGCGCGCGACAAGTTCGTCTTCGAGGCCAATGCGCATCTGGCCGTCGGCAAGGGCGTCTTCTTCGAGCCGGTGGTCCAATACCTCGTCAACGGCAATTCCTACTGGAATCCCTACACCGCCAACCGCGCCAAGGACGGGTTCTATGTCGGCGCGACCCTCATCGTGCCGCTCGGCGCGATCTTCGGTCTCTCTCCGGGCTGAGACCGCGCGCAACCGCCCACCCCACCATCGCTTTCGAGAGGAGTCGCCCATGGGTTCCCTGGCAGAGGCCACCATCGACCACAACGCTCATCCGCGGGTCAATTCGCAGGACCCCGTCCCGCCGCGCCCCCGCCCGAGGCAGCAACCGGACGTGATCCGCTCCGACGCGGAGGCGATCGCCACCGCGGAACGGCTCGCCGCGGATTTCGCCGCGGGCGCGGCGCTCCGGGACCGGGAGGGGCTGCTGCCCCTGTCCGAACTGGACGCCTATTCCCAGAGCGGGCTCTGGGCGATCAACGTGCCGAAGGCCCATGGCGGCCCGGGACTCTCCTATGCCACCCTCGCCAGGGTGATTGCGATCATCGCGGCGGCCGATAGCAGTCTTGCGCAGATCACCCAAAACCATCTGGCGATCAACGCGCATATCGACATCGACGGGACCGAGACGCAGAAGGCCGAATTCTTCGGCTGGGTGTTGGCGGGCCTGCGCTTCGGCAACGCCTTCTCCGAGCTCAACAGCAGAACCGTCGCCGCCTTCGAGACGACGATCCGCTACGAGGGCGACGAGGCGATCATCGACGGTCGGAAATTCTACAGCACCGGGGCGTTGCTGGCGCACATCATCCCGATCGTCGCCGTCGATCCGGATGGCCAGGTGTTCCTGTCCTTCGCCGAGCGCGAGGCGCCGGGATTGAGCATCACCAACGACTGGTCGAGCTTCGGCCAGCGCACCACGGCATCGGGCAGCGTCACCCTCGACCATGTCCGCCTGCCGCGCCAGCGCCTCCTTCCGGTGAAGGCGTTCGACCGCCCCACCATCGCCGGGCCGGTCTCCCAGATCATCCAGTCGGCCATCGATGCCGGCATCGCCAGGGGCGCCATCGCGGACACCATCGCGTTCGTGCGCACCAAGAGTCGGCCCTGGGTCGACAGCGGCCAGGACAAGGCGTCGGAGGATGTGTTCACCATCGCCGCCATCGGCGACCTCGCGATCCGGCTGCACGCCGCCGAAGCCCTTCTGGAGATCGCGGGCCAAGCCATCGACCGGGCCCAGGCCGATCCGACCGAGGCCCACGTGGCCGAGGCCACCGTCCGCACCGCCGAATCGAAGGTGCTGACCACCGACATCGCGATCCTGGCCACGAACAAACTGTTTGAACTGGCCGGAACCCGCTCGACCCTGGCCCAGTACGGCCTCGACCGCCATTGGCGCAACGCCCGCGCCCACACGCTCCACGACCCTGTGCGGTGGAAACTCTTCCACGTGGGCAACCACTACCTCAACGGCATCCATCCGCCGCGCCATCCCTGGAGCTGATGCGGCCGCCTCCGCCGCGACGCAGCCCCCACCGTCTCCCCGGACCTTTCCGATGACCCGCCAGATCCGCTTCAACGCCTTCGAGATGAATTGCGTCGGCCATCAATCGCCCGGCCTCTGGGCGCATCCGCGCGACCGGTCCTGGCAGTACAAGGATCTCGCATACTGGACGGATCTGGCCCGGACCCTCGAACGGGGGATCTTCGACGGGATCTTCATCGCCGACGTCGTGGGTTACTACGACGTCTACAAGGGCTCGAACTGGCACGCCCTGCATCAGGCGGCGCAGATCCCGGTGAACGATCCGCTGCAGCTCGCCGCGCCGATCGCGCTGGCCACCGAGCATCTCGGCATCGGCATCACGGCCTCGACCTCGTTCGAGCACCCCTACACCTTCGCCCGGCGCCTCTCGACCGCCGACCACCACACCAAGGGGCGGGTTGGCTGGAACATCGTCACCTCCTACCTCGAGAGCGGGGCGAAGAACGTCGGCGAGGGCGGGCTCAAGCGGCACGACAACCGCTACGAGATCGCGGCCGAATATGTCGAGGTGCTCTACAAGCTTTTCGAGGGCAGCTGGGAGGACGGCGCGGTTCTGCGCGACCGCGAGCGCCGGATCTTCACCGATCCGGCCAAGGTCCACGAGATCGGGCACCGGGGCAAGCACTTCACCGTGCCGGGCTACCATCTCAGCGAACCTTCGCCCCAGCGCACGCCGGTGCTCTACCAGGCCGGCGCCTCGGGGCCGGGCAAGGCCTTCGCCGCGGGCCACGCCGAATGCGTGTTTGTCGGCGCGCCGGCCAAATCCCTCCTGAAGGCCTATGTCGCGGACGTGCGTGCCAAGGCAGAAGCCGCCGGGCGCTCGCGCAACGATGTGCTGATCTACAACCTCACCACGGTGATCGTCGCGGAGACCGACGACCTGGCGCGGAAAAAGTTCGAGGACTACCAACAATACACCTCGTATGACGGCGCGCTGGTCTTCATGTCGGGCTGGAGCGGCATCGATTTCGGGCAGTACGCACCGACCGATCCGATCAAGACGGTCGAGACCAACGCCATCGTTTCGATGGTCGAGCATTTCGCCGGTTCCGAGAAGACCTGGACGATCGACGAACTGGCGCGCTGGGGCGGCATCGGCGGCCTCGGCCCGGTCTTCGTCGGCTCGGCCCAGACCGTCGCGGACATTCTCCAGGAATGGGTCGAGGAGACGGACGTCGACGGTTTCAACCTGGCTTACGCGGTGACGCCCGAAACCTTCGAGGATGCGGTCAATCTGCTGGTTCCGGAGCTCCAGAAGCGCGGTGCCTATCCGAAAGCCTACCGCCCCGGAACGCTGCGGGAGAAACTCTTCGGTCGCGGGCCGCTGCTGCCCGAGACCCATCCGGCCCATGGCTATCGCGACATCGCGGCGGTGAAGGCCCGCGAGGCCGCGCGTGTCGAGGCCGCCGAGTGATGCCGGACCCGATCCTGCGGCTGTCCGAGGTCTCGCTCTCGTTCAAGGGCATCAAGGCGATCAACGCCCTGAGCTTTGCCGTCGCGCGCGGCGAGATCTGCGCGCTGATCGGTCCGAACGGCGCCGGCAAGAGTTCGCTGCTCAACATCCTCAACGGAGTCTACCGGGCCGACAGCGGTACGGTGGCGTTCGAGGGGGAATCCTTCGCCCGGATCCGCCCGCTCGCGGCGGCGCAGCGCGGCATCGGGCGCACCTTCCAGCACGGAGCCCTGTTCGGGAAGCTCAGCGTCCTCGACAACGTCCTGGCGGGTCTGACCCGGCACAGCCGCACCACGCTGGCCGAGCACGCCTTCGGGATCTTTCGCGATCACGCGCAGACGCGGGACTTTCGCGCGCGGGCGGAGGAGACGCTCGGCTTCCTCGACCTCTCGTCCCATCGGAACAGCATCGTCGCGACGCTGCCCTACGGCCTTCAGAAGCGGGTCGACCTCGCCCGCGCGCTGGTCGGCCGGCCGAAACTGCTGCTCCTCGACGAGCCGATGGCCGGCATGAACCGCGACGAGAAACGGGCGATGAGCCGCTTCATCGCGCAAGCCCGGCAGAATCTCGGCATCACCATCGTTCTGATCGAGCACGACATCGGCGTGGTCATGGACCTCTCAGACCACGTCGTGGTGCTCGATTACGGCCGAAAGGTCGGTGACGGGCCGCCCGACGCCGTGCGCAACGACCCCGCCGTGATCGCCGCCTATCTCGGCACGCGCCACTGAGAGCCCCCGAACCATGAGCTTCTTCCTCGAAACCCTGGCTGGCGGCCTGCTGGCGGGGGTGATGTACGCCCTCGTCGCGATCGGCTTCGTGCTCGTCTACAAGGCCTCCGGCGTTTTTAACTTCGCGCAGGGGGCGATGGTGCTCTGCGCCGCGCTGACCTTCGTGACGCTCACCGAGCGGGGGCTGCCGTTCTGGCTCGCGGGCCTGCTGACGCTGGCGATCATGGTGGCGCTGGCGGTGGCCGTCGAGCGGGTGGTGCTGCGCCCGCTGACCAACCGCCCGCAGATCACGCTGTTCATGGCGACGCTGGGCCTGTCCTACGTGATCGAGGGCACGGCGCAGCTCCTGATGGGCGCCAGCGTCCACGAACTCGATCTGGGCATCGCCGACCTTCCGATTCCGCTGGGTCCGATCCAGCTCTCGAGCTTCGATCTGGTGGCGGCCGCGAGCGCCGGCGCCCTGGTGATCGCCCTGTCGCTGGTCTTCGACCGGACGCGCATCGGCCTGTCGCTGCGCGCGGTCGCCGACGATCCGGGAGCGGCGCTCTCCATCGGCATCCAGCTACAGACGCTCTGGGCCGTGGTCTGGGCGGTGGCGGGGTGCGTGGCACTGATCGCCGGGCTGCTCTGGGGGGCGCGCCAGGGCGTGCAGTTCTCGCTGACCTTCGTGGTGCTCAAGGCCCTGCCGGTCCTCATCATCGGCGGCTTCACCTCGGTTGCCGGCGCCATCGTCGGCGGCCTCATCGTCGGCGCGTGCGACAGCCTCGCCGAGATCTATCTCGGCCCCCTGCTGGGCGGCAGCGTCTCCACCTGGTTCGCCTACGTGCTCGCCGTCGCCTTCCTGCTCGCGCGGCCCGCCGGTCTGTTCGGCGAGCGCGCCATCGAGAGAGTCTGAGCCAATGCCGCCCATCGCCTCCGCAGCCTCCGCAGCGTTCGACACGGGACCCCGACGAGTCCGGCTGCCAGTGCTGCCCGGCCGTGCGATCCTGCCGTCGGTGCTCGCCGTCGCCGCGTTCGGCGCAGCGACGGCCGTCGCCAGCGATTACTGGCTCGATGCGATCCTGATCCCGTTCCTGATCATGGCGCTGGCCGGCCTCGGCCTGAACCTGACCATGGGCTATGCCGGCCAGGCCTCGCTCGGCACCGGCGCCTTCATGGCGACCGGCGCTTACGCCACCTACAACTTGCTGCTGCGCCTGCCCGAATGGCCGTTGCCCGTGAGCCTCGTGCTGGGCGGACTGATCACCGGCGCCGTCGGCCTCGTCGTCGGCTTGCCGTCCCTGCGCATCAAGGGGTTCTACCTCGTCGCACCGACGCTCGCCGCGCAGTTCCTGATCGAATGGGCGCTGAACCAGTATCCCTGGTTCTCGAACCACACCTCGTCGAGCGCCATCTCGGCCCCCCGCCTCGCCTGGCTCGGGCACGACCTGTCGAGCCCGCAGGGCCGCTACGCCGTGACGCTCACCAGCGTCGTGCTCGTCACCCTCACGGCCTGGAAGCTCGTACGCAGCCAGACCGGCCGCGAATGGATGGCGGTGCGCGACATGGACACCGCGGCCGCTGTGATCGGGATCCCGGTGGGCGCGGCCAAGCTGAAGGCGTTCTTCGCCGGCGCCGCGGTGTGCGGCATCGCCGGAGCGCTCTGGGCCTTCGCCTATCTGGGAACGGTCGACGCGCGCAGCTTCGACCTCGACCGCTCGTTCCAGGTGATGTTCGTCATCATTATCGGCGGGATGGGCAGCCTCGCGGGCTCCTTCATCGGCGCGGCCTTCATCGTGTTCCTGCCGATCGCGCTGAGCCAGATCGCCAGCAACCTGTTCGGTGCGGCCATCGACGGCGGCCAACTCCAGAACCTCCAGCACGTGCTGTTCGGCGGCCTGATCATCGCTCTGCTGATCAAGGAGCCGGACGGCCTCGCCGCGCTGATCGCCCGCTTCGGCCGACGCCTCGCGCGCCGTTGACACCTTTCGCCATGTCTCGACGGAACCGACCCATGCCCGCCCCATCTCCGCTGAAGCGCCACCTTCTCGCCGCCGCGACCGCGCTCGGCCTCCTCGCCGCACCGCCCGCCTTCGCCGATCCCGCGAAGGAACAATACGTCCCGCTGGCGACCTTCCGGGTCGGCGCCTACGCGTCCTCCGGCATCCCGTCCTGGGCCGGGGTGATCGACTATCTGCGCTACATCAACGAGGTCGAGGGCGGCATCAACGGGGTGAAGCTCGTTTGGGACGAGTGCGAGACCGAGTGGGCGGTCGAGAAGGGCGTCGAGTGCTACGAGCGCGTGAAGGGGGGCCGGAATGGCGCGCCGGTGGCG
>JAKONB010000366.1 GCA_022702195.1 Beijerinckiaceae bacterium
TTCAGGCGGGCGACCTCGGCCATGAGGTCCTACGCCCGGGCCTCGTCCCGGGCCTTCTTGGCGCCGCCGATTTCCTTGGCCAGGGCGTTGCGACGCTCCTGGTTGGCCTGAGCGGCCGAGACCGCGCCCTTGCGGGCATCGTCGAGGGCGATCAGCGCGGCGGCGAGGGGGGCGAGATTGCGGCGCGACAGGGCCGTATCGAAGGCCTCCGGATTCTCGCGGATGGCGCGGATGTCGTGCATGGCGGCCTCAGGCGCAGGGTTCGTCGAATCAGAGGCAGGCTTTGCCGCATCGGCCGCGGCACCACAAGCGGGGCGGCCTCATGCGAGCGCCGGTCGGTTTCTTCGAAATGGCGGCGTTCGCCGCCGCGCGGGCCGGCCGATGCGGCCGCCGCTTCGGTCGGGCGGGTGCCGTCTCATCCATGCTCGAGGGCGAAGATGCGCCGGCCCGGCAACTGGCCCGGATCGCCGGTGTCGCGAAACCCGACCTTGGTGAGCAGGCCCACCGAGGCGGCGTTCTCCGGAAGGGTCTCGGCGATGACGAAGCGGGTGGGGAAGCGCTTGCGCAGCAGGGCGAGCACCCCGGAGACCGCCTCGCTGCCATGGCCCTGCCCGCGATGCGCGCCCCCGACCCAGTAGCCGATCGCCACCGCGTGGTCGCCGCGCAGGTGCAGGCCGACGACGACGGCGAGGTCGCCGGATCTGGTTTTTCCGCCCAGGAAGCAGTCGGTCTTCACCTTGGCGGGGCCGATGAGCTGGCGCGCATCCTGGAGGGTGAAGGGGGAGGGGAGGAACTCCACCGCGCCGGTGATCGCCGGATCGTCGGTGAGCGCGCGCAGGGCCTCGGCGTCGGCGGGCACCAGCGGCCCCAGGCGCAGCCGCGCCGTCTCCACGGGCGGCAGGTTCGCGAGGCTGTAGCGCGAGGCGAGTTTGCGAAAGAACATGGTCGGCCGATGGTCCCCGGTTCGCCCCCGACAAGGGGCGCCGCGCGGGCGCTTGTCCAGGCCGAGCCGCGAGAAAAATCGGCCGCACCGGGGCGGTTTGCCGAGCCGGGCGGGGCGGCATGGCGTAGAGGGGCGGCGATGGAGTCCCCCATGCCGACCAACGTCCCCTCTCCCGCCGCCCGCGCCGGCCGGCGCGGCCTCGTCCCCGCCCTCCTGCCGCTCGGCGCCATGCTGGGCAGCATCACGGCGCTGGGGCTCGGCACCTCCTTTGCCAAGCACCTGTTCCCGCTTATCGGCGCGCAGGGGACCACGGCCCTGCGCGTCGCCCTTTCGGCCCTGTTCCTGCAGGCGGTCTGGCGGCCGTGGCGCTTTCCCCTGAGTCGCCGCGATGCCGGGGCGGTGCTGCTCTACGGGGCGGTGCTGGGGACGATGAACCTGCTGTTCTACCTGTCCCTGCGGACGATCCCGCTGGGCATCGCCATCGCCATCGAATTCACCGGGCCGCTCACCGTGGCGCTCGCCTTCTCGCGGCGCCGGCTCGATCTCGTTTGGGTCGTGCTCGCCGGGCTCGGCCTCGCGCTGCTGCTGCCCCTGGGCGGGGCCGCGTCCCGCCTCGATCCGGACGGCGTCGCCTGTGCGCTGGGGGCGGCCCTGTGCTGGGCGCTCTACATCGTCTTCGGCAAGCGGGTGGCCCACCTGCATGGCGGCCAGGCGGTGGCGCTCGGCATGTCGGTGGCGGCCCTGGTGGTGGTGCCGTTCGGCGTGGCCGAGGCGGGCCTGACGCTCCTCGATCCGGCGATCCTGGCCTACGGCCTCGGCATCGCCCTCCTGTCGAGCGCGCTGCCCTATTCGCTGGAGATGGTGGCCCTCAAGCGCCTGACGCCGCAGAGCTTCGGCGTGGTGCTGAGCCTGGAACCGGCGGTGGGGGCGCTGGCCGCCTTCGCGATTCTGGGCGAGCATCTCACGCCCCTCGAGGCCCTGGCGGCCGGCGCCATCGTGGTGGCCTCGGTGGGCAGCGCCCTCACGGCGGCGCCGGCCGCCGTCCCGCCGCCGTGAACGAAGAGAGCCCGCCCCGGCGGACCGGGGCGGGCTCTCGATGCGTCAGGCCTGCGGGCGAGGCGCTACGGGGTGAGCACCATGGCGCTGAACGGGTGCACATAGGCCTGGAGCATCACGAGGCAGCCCACGAGGCAGGCCAGCACGATGGAGTGCCAGAACACGAAGCGCAGGATCGTGCCCTCCTGGCCGAAATAGCCGGTGGCGGTGGAGGCGACGACGATCGACTGGGCGTCGATCATCTTGCCCATGACGCCGCCCGACGAATTCGCCGAGGCCATGAGGATGCCCGACAGGCCGAGCTGCTCCGAGGTGATCTTCTGGAGTCCGCCGAAGAGCACGTTCGACGCGGTGTCGGAGCCGGTCAGGGCCACGCCGAGCCAGCCCAGCAGGGTGCCGAAGAACGGGTAGAGGATGCCGGTGCCGGCGAAGGCCAGACCCAGCGTCGCGTCCACGCCGGCGTAGCGGGTGAGCACGCCGAGCGCCAGCATCGCCGAGATGGTGATGAGCGAGTAGCGCAGCACCCAGATGGTCTCGAGATAGGCGGTGACGAGGCGCCAGGGCGAGAAGCGCATGATCAGGCCGGAGATGATGGCCGCGAACAGCACGCCGGTGCCGGTATAGGACATGTAGGTGAAGGCGAAGACGGCGGCCTCTGGATGGGCCTTGGCCACCACCGGGGGCACTTTCATGATGACGTTGTGCAGGCCCGGCACCTCGTACTTCCAGGTGAAGAGCGGGTTGACGATGGCCTTGAACCAGCCGGTGCCCCAGATCGCCACGATCACCGAGAGGATGATCCACGGCACCCAGGCCATCATGATCTCGGAGGAGGAGGCGGTGCGCATGCCGGCACCCGGCACGCCGGCGCCGACCGGGGCGGGCTTCGGGCTGCCCGCGGCGGAGACGTAGGTCAGCGACGGGTCGTTGCCGCGCAGCGCCGGCGAGGTCCAGATCGTGGACGGGCGCCAGACGCGCAGGAACAGCACCAGGGCGCCCATCGAGACCAGGGCGGCGCCGATATCGACGATCCACGGGTTGACGTAGTTGGAGATGCCGAACTGGGCCAGCGCGAAGGAGCCGCCGCAGACCAGGATCGCCGGCCAGATCTGGATCATGCCGCGGAAGCCCGCGAACACCCAGATCAGCCAGAACGGCACCAGCACCGAGAAGAACGGCAACTGCCGGCCGATCATCGCGCCGAGGATGTAGGGATCGTAGCCGGTCACCGAGGCGAGGCCCTGGATCGGGGCGCCGAGCGCGCCGTAGGCCACCGGGGCGGTGTTGGCGATGAGCGACAGGCCCGAGGCGGCCAGCGGCGAGAAGCCGAGCCCGATCAGGATCGCGCCGGTGACGGCCACCGGGGTGCCGAAGCCGCCCGCGCCCTCGAAGAACGCCCCGAAGGCGAAGGCCACGAGGAGGAGCTGCAGACGCCGGTCGGTGGTGATGCCGGCCACTGATTGCTGCAGGGTGGCGAACCAGCCCTTCTCCACCGTGAGCCGGTAGAGGAAGATGACGTTGAGGATGATCCAGCCGATGGGGAACAGGCCGAGCGCCACGCCGTAGGCCGAGGCGCGGGTGGCGAGGTCCGCCGGCATGCCGAACAGGAACACCGCCACGCAGAAGGCCAGGATCAGGGACAGCACGGCCGCGATATGCGCCTTGACCTTGCCGCTGGCGATCATGCCGAGCAGCGCGATGACCGGGAGCGAGGCCGCCAGCGTCGAGAGCCAGGGGCTCCCGAACGGATCGTAGACTTGATTCCAGGTATTCACGACGCACCCTCCCACGGCCCCGATCTCACGGCCGGGCCTTGCCCCGTTGCTAGCAGAGCGCCGGAGCCGGCTCAACGCGGTTAATCATGTATTCAGAGGGTGTTGCGTCCCGGGATCACGGGCGCCTCCGTCGCCGGATCAGCGATGCGGCCGTCGCTGGATCATGGATGCGGCCGTCGCGGGATCTTGGAGCGGGACGCGGATCCCCCCTTTTAAAGGCCTGCCGCCGGGGAACATGCACCCACGGCACCCGTTCCCAGAGGTATTCTGTTTCAAGAAAAACCGGAGATTTCCGCATGTTCATGCGCGTCGACAAACTTCAGGCCGAGCTTCCCGCGCCGAAGCGGAAAGATCCGAACGCCGCTGCGGCCCTGCAGGAACTTCTCGGCGGCAAGTATGGTGAGATGTCGACTCTGGGAAATTACATGTTCCAGAGCTTCAATTTTCGCAGCAAGTCGAAGCTGCGCCCGTTCTATAGCCTCGTCGCCGCGATCACGGCCGAGGAGCTGGGTCATGTCGAGCTGGTCAGCAACGGTGTCGCGATGCTCAACAACGGCCCCGACAATGACGGGGACGTGGGCGATGGCGGCGACATCTCGGGTGCCCCGTTCGAGGACATGAAGGACATCCGGCTGGCGGCCGCGTTCCTGTCGAATGGCGGCGGCGTGACGCCGGTTAACAGCAACGGCGCCTCCTGGAACAACGATTTCATCACCACCACCGGCAACGTCGTGGTGGATCTGCTGCACAACTTCCATCTCGAGTGCGGCGCGCGCCTGCACAAGCTGCGCGTCTACGAGACGCTGACCGACCCGACCGGGCGCGAAGTCTGCGGCTACCTCCTGGTGCGCGGGTCGGTCCACGCCCATGCCTACGCCCTGGCGCTCAAGAAGATCACCGGCGTCGAGATCGAGAAGTTCCTGCCGACCCCGAACATCAACCTCGACAAGATCCCGGAATGTCAGAAGTACCTTCAGGAGGGGTCGCACCGCCGGCTCTACACCTTCAGCCCGAGCGACTACACCGAGATGGCCGGCATCTGGGGCAACGGCGAAGTGGCCCTGCCGGGCGACCCGCCGGGCGAGCTCAGCGTGGTCGAGGGCATGCCGGACGGCGGCAAGATCCATCAGCTCACCGGCGTCCCCTCGGCCTTCACCCCGGATTACGCCCCCGAGGAGATGTTCGAGATCGCCGCGAAGCTGACCAAGAAGGCGCGCTGATCCGGGTCAGGAACGCGATCCGGGCGTGGGGCGGGTCCGCCGCCCCACGCCCGGTCGCTCCGCCTGGAGCATCGTCCCGGATCCGATTTCCGGGGCGATGCGCTAGAAGAAGAACGTCGTGGTGAGGGAGCCGTAGATCGTGTCGCCGGTCCGTGGCGCGTTCGGCGCGTTCCGCAGGAAATCGCCCTTGGCGAGGTAGGCGACGCCGGCATCGATCAGGACCGAGCCCGGCACCACCCAGTGGCGCACGCGGCTCTCGATCTGCTGGCCGGCGAAGCGCCCGGAGCGCCCGGTCACGTCCCGGATGCCGGTGGCGGCGAAGCTGTCGGTGGGGTCCTCCAGCCAGAGACCGCGATAGAAGACGAAGACGTCGAGATCCGCGCTCGGCGCGAATTCGAAGCGGATCCCCGGCGAGATCAGGTTGGCGCGTTGCACCGGGCCGTAGAGGCTCGTCGGGCCGTAATCGAAGCGTCTGGCGCCGAAGAGGGTGTCGAACCGGTTGTTGCTGCCGGGATTGCGGCCATCGCCGCTGGCCTGATCGTAATGCAGGGAAACGCGTGGCGTCCAGGGCCGGTCGAAGGTGTAGCCGACCTCCGCATGGACGAAATAGGCCAGGACCGGCACGTCGGTGACGTCGGTGACCGCCGCCGTGTTGCGCGCCAAGCCGGTCTGGAGGATCGCCTCGACATCGTGGTCGAGCTGGCCGGCCTTGGGACCGCGGAACAGCCGGACGCCCGGCGTGAACAGGCGCCGGTCTCGGGTCTGGAGGCCCTCGAGCTGGCGGTTCTCGTCGCGTTCCAGCAGCCCGTAGCCGTAGGCTTCCAGGGTGCCGCCGAGCACCTTCGCCTTGGTGAAGCTGCCGCCGAACAATTGGAGGTCGAAGCTCTCCCGGTCCCAGGCGATGCCATTGCCCAGGAGGCCGTCGCGGTCGTCGGGCAGCCGGTAATGCGGCAGCGTGTAGAACAGGCGCAGCTTGTCCTTGTCGGCATTCTGCCAATCATAGGCGATGCCGGTGAAGGCATTGATCGTGTTGCGGAATTGGTTGCGGGCGACGAGCCGCCGCGAGCCGATGTTCTGCGTGAAGCGCCCCACCGTGAGGGTGCTGACCGTCCCGGCCCCCGCCGCGTCGTCGAGGTCGAAGCCGAGATAGGCCTGGCCGAGTTCCAGCGCGTTCACCTCGGTGGTGGCGATGGAGCTCGAGGTGCGCCGCTGGAAATAGGCGCGGCTGTCGAACACCTCGCCGCCGATCCGGACCGGGCCGGTGTCGTATTCGGCGAACAGTGTCGTCTGCAGGGAGAACAGGTCGTTGGTGCCGGGGGCGGGAGCCGGCCGGAACTGGCCGCCGAGGCCCTCGATCCGGGGCCGGACCGTGCCGGAGATCTTCCAGCCCTCGGGTTTGCCCAGGGCTTCGTAGAGCGCGAAATACGGCGTTTGCCGGAACGTCTGGGCGGCCGCGACGGCCGGAACGAGGGCGCCCAGAAGGGCGGCGAACAGGATCGGATGCGTCATGCAGTCCCTCCGCAAGACGAAGCCGAGTCGGCGCCGGCACTCCGGCAATCGGGGTGTGGTTTCCTGCGATGAAGTCTCGGCGTTCAAGAGAATACATGATTATCGGATGAAAACTGTGCTTGCAACCGCGTCGGTTATCCTGGTCGTTGAAAAGCAACGTGCTCAGAAAAACTGATCTTTGCGGGATTAAAATGGCGGGAGCGCATTCGGATCGGGATTTTCACGGGTGGCGACCCGATCCCGCCCACGCCACATCCCGTCGATCCCTCCGGAGCGAGGGAATTCGGGCCACGCGCGCCGCGCGGATCGGCGGGGGACGAATGCCTCGGGGCATCGTCCCGAAAGGTGGTCTCCGGCTTTCGGGAAAAAGACGATGCCAGATCAAAACCCGCGAGCACGTCCCGGATCCGATTTCCGGGACGATGCTCTAGAAAGCCAGCCGCGAGCCGCGCCACAGGCGCCACAGCCGGCGCCAGCGCGGGATCTCGATGACGGTGTTGAGCGGGTCGTAAGCCGGCCGCTCCATCGCCGTGAGGTAGGGCTCCACCAGGGCGACCGGCAGGAAGGCGGCCCGGGCCGCCGGCGCGATGGTGCCGCGGGCGGTCATGTAGGCGTCGAGATGGCGCCGGGCCAGTTTCCGCATGTCGGCGGCCACCCCCACGAGGCCCGGCCCGCCGCGCCCGGTGACGATGTCCTCGCGGGTGACGCCCGACCGCAGCAGAAGATCGGCCGGCAGGTAGACCTGGCCCTGGCGCGCGTGCCAGGGCATCGCCCGCAGCAGCCCGGTGACCCCGTAGGCGACCCCCGCATGGCCCGCCGCGGCGGCCCCCCCCGGCTCGACCCCCCCCGCCAGGACGAGGCTCGCCAAGCGGATCAGGGCGGAGGCGGTCTCGCCGCAATAGCCTTCCAGATCGTTCACCCGCGGCATCGGGTCGTCGTAGAGGTCGAACACCCGCGCATCGATGAGATCGATGAAGGGCTGGCGCCCGAGCTTGTGCGTGACGATGGCGTCGGTGAGGGCGGCGGCCACGGGATTGGCCATCACGTCCCCCCGCGCCTCGCCCTGGAGGGCGTCGCGCCACCATTGCAGCCGGATCTCGCCGGCCATGGGGTTGGCGGCGGCCTCGCGGGTGCGGGCGATGGTGAGGCTGAAGGCGTAGAGGGCGAACAGGTGCGGCCGGGATGCGGCGGGGGCGAAGAGCGTGGCGAAGTAGCGGTCCGGGTCCCCCTCCCGCACCAGGGTCTCGCAATGCTGGAACGCGAAGGCGAGGCCGCCGGCCGTGCCGGGGCGGGTGTCCGTGTCGGTCATGCGACCGCCACCAGGGCGGCGGCGACCTTACGGTTCTCGGCCATGAGGATGTTGTAGGTCCGCGCCGCCGCGCCCGTCTGCATCACGT
>JAKONB010000368.1 GCA_022702195.1 Beijerinckiaceae bacterium
CGCGCGGAGATGGAGACGGCCCGCGCCTCCATCGACGGGCGCAAGCGGAGCCGGTTCTCACGGGCGGCCCGGGCCTGGATCACCCGTCATCCCGGCCTCGACGGCGTGACGTTCCGGGCGGATGCGGTCTTCGTGGCGGCGGGCGCATGGCCGCAGCACGTACCGGACGCGTTTCCGCTGGAAGCGGGGTAGGGTGCCTCACAAACCCCCCGCCCCCCGCCGGTTCCCGCTGAGAGCGGCACGGCGCAGCGGGAGTTTTGTGAGAAACACCGAAGCGGTCCGGCTTCGGGCCGTCAGCGCTTGGCGGCCGAGAGGGCGACGATCAGGGTGCGCTTGAGATCGGCCTGGCTGAAGGGCTTCTGCACCACCGGACGGTCGCGGAACGGCTCGCGGATGCCGGCGCCGCCATAGCCCGTCGAGAAGACGAGGGGCAGGTCGCGCTTCACGATGGCCTCGGCCACCGGATAGATCGGCTCGCCCGCCACGTTGACGTCGAGGATCGCCACGTCGAAGCTCTCGCCATCGGCCATCTCGAGGGCGGTCGACAGGCGCGCGGCGGGGCCAACGACGGTGCAACCGAAATCCAGCAGCATGTCCTCGAGGAGCATCGAGATCGCAGCCTCGTCCTCGACGACAAGCACGCGAGCCCCGTTCAAAAGGTCTTCGTTCACTTGAGCACTCACGCCGGGGATTCTTCCCTTCGATCCGTTCCGGGTCTTGGAACGCGGTCTTCACAAGCTAACTTCGGGATCGATCCCGTCGCGGGCGACCACCGCTTCGAATTCCGGGCGATGCGGAGCCGTCGTCCTTCTCCGAGGATGGGCGACACTTCGAAGCGAGAGCGAGCCGTCGCCCGTTCCGCCGAGCGTGTCAAGCGTCACGCGGTGTTTGGAAGGGTCGCCCGGGGTGCGGATGTTACGGGGTGATACATTTGCGCGTCACGGCCCGGCCCGCGGGCGCGACCCATCGGCGCGCCCGCCGCGCCCCCCGCGCATGAGAACCCGGCCGACCCGGCGCACGGCGCTGGCGATCCTCGCCGCCCTGGCCGGCCCGACCCGTGGCGACGCGGCGAACGCCCCCATCGTGGTGGCCTCGAAGAGCGACACCGAGGGCGCCCTCACCGGGGCGATGATCGCCGTGGCGCTCGACCACCTCGGATTGCCGGTGGAGCGCAAGCTCGGGCTCGGCCCCACCCTGATCGTGCGCACCAGTCTCCTGTCGGGGGATGTCGACATCTACCCGGAATACACCGGCAACGGCGCGTTCTTCACCGACACCGTGGCGGATCCCGCCTGGAAGACATCGGACGGGGCCTTCGAGACGGTCCGCCGCCGCGATGCGGCGCGCGGTCTGGTGTGGCTGGACCGGGCACGGGCCAACAACACCTGGCTGATCGCGGTCAACGGCGCGTTGGCCCGCCGCGAGAATCTGGCGAGCATGGCGGATTTCGCCCGGGCGGTGCGGGCGGGCCTGATCCGGCTGGCGGCCTCCACCGAGTTCGTGGAGAGCCCGGCGGCTCTGCCGTCGTTCGAGGCGGCCTACGACTTCCACCTGCCCCTCGACCGGATCATCAGCCTGCCGGGCGGCGACACGGCGGTGACGGCGCGGGCGGCGGCGCAGGGAATCAGTGGCGTCAATGCCGGAATGGTCTACGGAACTGACGGGGCGCTGGCCGCCCTCGACCTCGCGGTGATGAGCGATCCGAGGGCTGCGCAGATCGTCTACGAGGTCGCCCCGGTGATCCGGGCGGAGACCCTGGCGCGCCATCCCGAGATCCGGCCGGCCCTGGCCCGGATCTTCGCGAGCCTCGAAGCGCCGATCCTGCGTGGCCTCAACGCCCGGATCACCGTGGAGGGGGAGATCCCCGAGACGGTGGCCCGGCGCTACCTCGCCGAACGGAACCTGCTGCCATGACGGCGCGGTGGCACCGACCCCTGTCCCTCGTGGCGGCGCTCGGCTGGGTCTGCGCCCTCGCCGCGTGCCTCGCCGCTTGGCCGATCTCCTGGCCGATGTCCTGGCCGGCCCCTTGTCCGGTCCTGCGCCTCGCGGCGAACCGGCTGGTGGTGGGCGCGGCCATCGCCGGACCGGAGGGGCTCGGGGACTGGCTCGGGGCGATCCTGGGTACGGGCGCCCTCGGGGCCGGGCTGCTCGCCGTGAAGGACGGGCGCCCGGCGGCACTGATCGGCCTGCTGCTGCTCTCGAGCGCGGCTTTCCTCCTCGCCCTCGGACTCGGCGCGGGGGCGGCCCGCGCTATGGCCGGCCAGCCTCCGGCGGCCCGCGTCGGCCTCGGCGCCGGAAGCTGGGGCGCCGTGGCGCTCCTCGCCGGAGCCATCGGGCTGGCCGTGCAACGCAGCCGCGTGCCGGGCCTCGGCATTTTGGTTCCCATCCTGCTCGTCGGCGGCCTCGGCGTGGCCGGCCATCGCGGCGCCTTCGATGCCCTCTCGCTGGCGGTGGAATACGCGGCGCGGCGCAGCGACGTGAACGCGGCCCTGCTTCAGCATCTCGTGCTGGCCGCCGGGGCGCTCCTGCTCGCCGGCCTCGTCACCCTGCTCCTCTCCCTGTGGCGGCGGGGGCAGGGGCTGGTCGAGGCGCTCATGGCCGGCATCCAGGTGGTGCCCGCCGTGGCGCTCCTCGGGGCGCTGGTGGCCCTGGTCTCGGGGCTGCTGCGGGCGGTGCCGGCGTTGCGCGATCTCGGCCTCTCGGCGCTGGGCGCCGGGCCGGCTCTGATCGGCATCGCCGCCTATCTGCTGCTCCCCCTGTGGCGCGGCCTCGCCACCGCCCTGCGGGCGCCCGACCCGGCGGTGATCGATGCGGCCACTGGGCTCGGTCTCACCGCGCGCCAGATCCTGCTGCGGCTGCGCTTGCCCCTCGGGGCGCCGATCCTGATCGGCGCGCTTCGGGTCGCGGCGGTGCAGAGCCTCGGGCTCGCCACCCTGGGCGCGCTGATCGGGGCGGGCGGGCTCGGCCGCATCGTGTTCGACGGCATGGCCCAGTTCGCCCCCGACCTCATCCTGCTCGGCGCCCTGCCCATCGTCGCCCTGTCGCTCGCCACCGAGCGGGCGCTCGGCCTCGCCGAGGATGCGGCGCGCCGACGGTGGCGGCCATGAGATCAGGGACCCGCCGCCATCCGGGCGGGGGACGCCCCCTCGCGCTCGGGCTCACCGGTCTGGCCCTCGCCATCTTGAGCCTGCCACAGGTGGCGAGCGCCGTCGCCGCCGGCCTCGGTGAGACGCCCCGGCGCGCCCTCGACCTGCCGCGTCTCGCCGCCCTCGCCGGACAGCATGGATTCCTCGCCGGGATCGGCTTCGGCCTCGTGGCGCTGATCGGGCTGGCGGGCGGCATCCTAGCGACGCGGGCCTTCGCCGCCCCGCTGCGAGGGGCCATCGACGGTCTGGCCGCCGGCGCCCAGGCGGTGCCGCCGGTGGTCATCGTCGCCCTGGCGCTGCCGGTGCTCGGCTTCGGCTTTCCGCCGACCCTGCTCGCCATGGTCGCCTACGGGATCATGCCGGTCCTGCGCGGGACCGTCGGGGGCCTCGGCGGCGTGTCGCGCGACGCGAGCGACGCGGCCCGCGCCATGGGGATGAATCCGGTCCAGATCCTGCTGCGGGTGGAGCTTCCGCTCGCCGCCCCGGTGATCGTCGACTCGCTGCGCACTGCCCTGGTCCTGGCCGTGGCCACCGCCGCCCTGGGGGCGCTGGCCGGGGCCTCGACCCTCGGCACGCCCATCGTGGCCGGGCTCCAGAACCAGAACACCGTCCCCATGCTCCAGGGCGCGGCCGCCACCGCTTCGCTCGCCTTCCTGGGGGATGCCGCGCTCCTCGTCCTGGCGGGGCGGCTGCGCCGGTCGAGCGTTTGTCCGTGATCCCTGAAGCACGGACAAACGCTCGACCTCCCTGCCGGGTAACGCCTGTTCTCACGCCGAACCGGCAACCAGTTCGGCGAAGAATGCCCTCGACCCCGGGCTACTTCGCCTCGAACGACACCGTCGCGCCGCGCTCGGTGCGAGAGGCGAGATCCTGCGCGTCCCAGTTGGTGAGCCGGATGCAGCCATGCGATTCGGTCTTGCCGACCTTCTCGGGCTCCGGCGTGCCGTGGATGCCGTAGGAGGGGATTGACAGGTCGATCCAGACGATCCCCACCGGGTTGTTGGCCCCCGGCGCGATGGTGAACGTGGACTTGGTCTTCACGCCCTTGAAGGCGTATTTCGGGTTGTAGGTGTAGGTCGGCGCGAAGGCGACGCCCTTCACCGTCGCCTTGCCCGACGGGGCCGGCTTCTCCTCGCTGCCGATGGAGGCCGGGTAGGAGGCGCGCAGGGTGCCGTCCTTGCCGAAGGCCCGGACCTGACGGTTGTCCTTGTCCACCGCGATGCGGGCCACATCCTTGACCGACTTCGCGAAATCCTTCGGCTTGCCCGGCTCCAGGGCGGGCACCGCCGCGACATTCAGCACCGTACCGGCCTTGCCGAAATCCGCCCCCGGATTGAGCGCCTCGAGCAGGTCGGGGGCCATGTGGAAGCGCTCGGCGAGCATTTCGCGCGGGGAGGTGTAGCCCATCGCCTTCAGCTCGGACTGGTCCTCCATCTTGGGCGGGATCTTGTCGACGTAGGGTCCGGCCGCATCCGCCTCGGTGATCGTGTAGGGGGTCACAACCGGCTCGGCGCTGGTGGCTTTGAGGGCATCGAACAGCTTCGGGGTGAGGTCGCCGCCCTTCGGCAGGTCGTGCATCGCCGCGAAGGCGGCCAGGGCGGCCCGCAGGTTGTCGCCGTCGCGCCCGTCGATGGCGCCGGGCGAGACATGCGCCCGGTCGAGCAGCACCTGTACCTTGATCGTGAGCGGCTGGGGCGCCTTGTCCCGGCCCGGTTTCTTGTCGGAGGCCTTGTCGGAACTGGCCGCGTCCGGAGCCGCCGCCTCGATCGCCTCCCGGGTGAGCGGCGGGGCCTGATCCTTCGCCGCGGACGGGGCCTGGTCTTTCGCCTCGGACGGGGCCTGGTCTTTCGCCTCGGACGGGGCTTGGTCCTTCGCCTCGGACGGGGCCGCGGGTGTCTCCGCCGCCTTCGGTTGCGCGGCCGCGACGCCGCCGAGGTAAGCGAAGGTCAGGGCCGCGAGGCCAGCGCGCATCCCGATCCGGCGCATCATCACGATCATGGTTTCCCGCAAGGGGCTGGATTGCCCGGCGGGTCAAGGTTCGGCGGCCCTCCGGCGTTCCCTCGATCCGACCGGTCCGCCGCGCATTACTGGCAGAGCCGGTGCCCGGCCGCCCGCTCGCGCTCGTCGAGGTGGAAATGGTTGGCATGGGCGGGGTCGGAGCCGGGTCCCAGCACGGTGCGGAAGAACCCGCAGGCCTTGGCCCGAACCCCGCCGAGGAAAGCCGCCTCCGGGCTGCCCTCCGGCATCGGCGCCACGGCGATGGAGGGCCGTCCCGCGAAGCCGAACCCCATCACGTCGATTCCGTTGGCGTAGCTGTGCTCGCTAAGCTTGGCATCCGGGTCGTGGTTCTGGCCGCGGCACTCGTAGGAGGTGCCGATCGCGAGGCTCTTCAGCGGCTGGCCGAGATCGCGCTCGGCCGCCACCTGGACCTCGCTCGCCCAACGCGCCAGGGCTTCGGCGGCTCCGCAGACCAGGGTGGCGGGGGGCGTCAGCGCGAGGCCGCCGGCCAGCGTCGAGAGCCTCAACGGCTTGGCCGCGCCGCATGGCCCGTTGGCGATGGCCGGCACCGGCTCGAACCCGGCGCCCAGGCGTTCCAGGCGCAGGCGGCAGGCCATGTCGTCCGGGGCCGCCACGGTGATGGCGAGCGGGGGCGTACCCGACAATTCGGCGGGACGCGCCGGGGGCAGGGGCGGCGCGGCCGGCTCCGCCGGGGTGGGGGCCGGACCGGACAGGTCCGCCGGCCGCTCGGGCGGGGGCGGTGCATCCGCGATGGGCCGGGCCGGAGCCTCGGGCGCGGGCGCGGCGGGGACAGGGTTGAGTTCGGCGGGCCGCTCGGGGGGAACCGGCGGCGGCATCGGGATCGCGGTGGCGTCGGAGGGCACCACCCCCTTCGGCTGCGCCGACAGTCCAGAGGGGGCGAGCAGGACGAGCGCCAGGGCGCCCCTCAGAACGGTCGTCGCAGTGAGGGAGGGTGCGCGAGGCGGATGCATTCCGGTCCAAATCCGATCCGGTCTCGCGCGGGTCTCGCGCGGATCCGGCTTCGCGCCAGGATCGCGGGGTTGCGAGGCCACGGCAAGAACGCGGAATCCACGCGCGTCGGGATTCGGCACCCCGGCGACCTTTGCGCCGGGCGGCGACGCGCTTACGTTGCGGTTCGCGCGAACGACCGACGCCAGGGAATGCCATGACCGCCGAAAGACCGAACGACGCATCATCGAACGCCGCCGCCGAGATCGGCCCGTTCGCCGAGGCGGTCTGGACGACGCCGTTCGGCCTGCCCCCCTTCGACCGGATTCGGACCGAGCATTTCCTGCCGGCCTTCGAGCGGGCGCTCACCGCGCACGAGGCCGAGATCGACGCCATCGCGCGGGCGACGCAGCCGCCCGGCTTCGACAACACGGTGGGCGCCCTGGAACGGGCGGGGCTCGACCTCGACCGGGTCGCCGGGGTGTTCTTCAACCTCAGCGGCAGCCACACCAACCCGGATCTCCAGGCGGTGGAGCGCGCCATCACCCCGCGTCTGGCGCGCCACGGCAGCGCCATCTACCTCAACGCCGATCTGTGGGCGCGGATCTCCGCCGTCGACGCGGATGCCGAGGCTCTCGGGCCGGAGGAACGCCGCGTCCTCGACCGCTACCGGACGCGGTTCCGCCGCTCAGGCGCCGACCTCGCCCCCGAGGCCAAGGCCCGCATGGCCGAGATCGCCGGCCGCATGGCCGAACTCGGCACGCAGTTCAGCCAGAACCTGCTGGCCGACGAGGGCGCCTTCGCGCTGCCCCTGAACGGCGAGGAGGATCTCGCCGGCCTGCCGCACTTCCTGCGCTCGGCGGCGGCCGCCGCCGCCCAGGAGCGCGGCGGTGCGCACAGCCACGTCATCACCCTGTCGCGGTCGCTGATCGAGCCGTTCCTGGTCTTCTCCAGCCGTCGCGACCTGCGCGAGCGCGCCTATCAGGCGTGGTCGAAGCGCGGCGAGAGCGGCGGCGACACCGACAACCGCGCGATCATTGCCGAGATCGTCGCCCTGCGGGCCGAGCGCGCCCGGCTCCTCGGCTTCGACAGCTTCGCGCATTTCAAGCTCGCCGACACCATGGCGGCCACCCCCGACAACGCCATGGACCTCCTGCGCAACGTCTGGACCCCGGCGCACCATCAGGCGGCGGCGGAGCGCGAGCGGCTGCAGGCCCTGGTCCAGGCGGAGGGCCACAATTTCGCCCTCGCCCGCCACGACTGGCGCCACTACGCCGAGAAGCTGCGCCGGGCCGAGCACAATCTCGACGAGGGCGAGATCAAGCCCTACCTGCCGCTGGACGGGGTGATCGAAGCCGCCTTCGACACGGCCTCGCGCCTGTTCGGCCTGCGCTTCGCGGAACTGGCCGAGGTGCCGCGCTATCATCCGGACGTGCGGGTCTGGGCGGTCAGCAACGCCGACGGCTCGGAGGTCGGCACGTTCATCGGCGACTACTTCGCCCGCGCCTCGAAGCGCAGCGGCGCCTGGATGAGTGCCTTCCGCTCCCAGGAACGCCTTAACGGACCCATCACTCCCATCATCGTCAACGTGATGAACTTCGCCAAGGCTCCGCAGGGCGAGGCGACGCTCCTGTCCTTCGACGACGCCCGAACGCTCTTCCACGAATTCGGCCACGCCCTGCACGGCCTCCTCTCCGACGTAACCTACCCGCTGCTGTCCGGCACGGCGGTGGCCGGAGACTTCGTCGAGCTGCCCTCGCAGCTCTACGAGCATTGGCTGGAGCAGCCGGAGGTCCTGCGCAAGCATGCCCGCCATCACCGCACCGGAGAGCCGATGCCGGAGGATCTGCTCAAGCGCCTGCTGGCGGCCCGCACCTTCAACCAGGGCTTCGCGACCATCGAGTACACCTCCTCGGCCATCGTCGACATGACGCTGCACCTGTCGAGCGCCGGGGAGGAGGGGCTCGACGTGCTGGCCTTCGAGGCGGACGCCCTCAAGCGCATCGCGATGCCGGTGGAGATCTCCATGCGGCACCGCTCGCCCCACTTCGCCCACATCTTCTCAGGCGACAGCTATGCGGCGGGCTATTACAGCTATCTCTGGTCGGAGGTGCTGGATGCCGATGCGTTCGATGCCTTTCGCGAGGCCGGCGACATCTTCGATCCCGACGTCGCGGCGCGCCTGCGCAAGTTCGTCTATGGCGCCGGCAACCTGCGCGATCCGGGCGAGGCCTATATCGGCTTCCGCGGGCGCTTGCCGAGCATCGATCCGCTGCTGCGCCAGCGCGGCCTCGCCGCGTGATCGCCGACCCGCGATCATGGTAACGGTTTGGTAAAGAACCATCCTTAACCAATGCTTCCTGAGCCATCGGAAAGCGTTGATCATGACAGAGAAGGTTTTCGCGGCGGGCAGCTCGCCGGACGCATTGCTGAAGCAGGCGGTGACGGGCGCGCAGGCGGTGGCG